>NZ_JBCOSQ010000063.1:0-30813 GCF_040920905.1 Butyricimonas sp. RTP31003st1_G1_RTP31003_210430
CTATAATGATGCTATCGAGAAGGTGGACGAGATTGCTGAACGCGTGCTTACGTTGGAGGGTACCCCGTTACATTCGTATTCCGCTTACATGAAACAGGCTGAGATTAAAGAGGTAACGGGGGTTTCCGACGGGAATCGTTGTGTGAAGGAGATTGTGGGGAATTTGGGGATATTGATCAGGAAAGAACGTGAAATATTGGCTTTGGCCGCAGAAATCGGTGATGATGGAACTCAAGATATGATTAATCCTTACATTTCCGAGCAAGAAAAGAATTTATGGATGCTACGTGCATATTTAAGTGAATAAGTTTAAGTTTTAATTTGTACCTAGGGAGCCGTGCTGTTATCAGCACGGTTTTTTTATTTCGGCTATAGCCCGATGAAGGGATTGTTTGGTGATTTATTATTGTTATATTTGCGATATATTGCGTAAAAATTAAATCATATTGTCATGTGGGGATATATTATTGCCGGAGTAGTGATTCTAGGAAACCTTGTGTTCTTTTTTTCTCGTAGGAGAAAAATCTCTATTTCACGAGAGAATATGGAAAGTATTATGGCAGAAAAGGTTATTGCCTCTGTCCCCGACATGATTTTCATGGTAGATAACCAGTTTAATATACAAAAAATTTATAATGCAGATCCTGTGAAACTTTCTTTACCGGTGGAGGCATTGATTGGTCGGAATTTGAAGGATTGTGTTGATCCCCCGTTTGTAGACATCGTGATATCCAATTTGCGGGAAGCGTTGATTTCGGATAAAGTGTACGAGGTGGAGTATACCGTGTCGGTTCATGGTAAGATAACCTATTACGAGGGGCGGTTCAAGCGTGTACAGGAAAATTTGGTGGCTTGTTTTGAACGGGATATTACGGGACGAAAAAAGAACGAGGTCGCGATAAAACAGAATCAGCGATTGTTGAATGCGGTGCTGGACAATATGCCAATGCCTCTGATCATAAAGGATATAGATGATGATTTGAAGTATGTTTTCTGGAATAAGCAGTGTGAGTTACAGGGTGGATACTCTCGGGAAGAAATTATTGGTAAGACTGATATAGATGTATATGGAAAGGAACGAGGCGAGCATTACCGGGATGTTGATTTTAAAATTATTGAAGAAGGAAATTCTTATCAAGTGCAAGAAGTGTACGAGACTCCTGACGGCGGGAGACACGTTTCTATCGTGAATAAAAATGTGGTATCCAATGATGTGCATCATTGGTTGCTGGCTACTCGCTGGGATATAACAGATCTTATTCGTATACAAGAGCAACTTCAAGAGGTGAATCAGCAATTGCGGATGGCTTTCTCGGTTACGAACACGGTTCCGATGGTTTGGGATTTGGAAGAAGACTTAATCCGGTTTAAATATCCTGAATTTAAGGTTGGAAATAAAGGTTTTTGTAAAGAACGGGATGGTCAGTCCTCGTTAGAGGCTGTCGGTAATATGCATCCGGATGACCGGGAAGTTATGTCTCAGCTTTTTGCGGATATAAAGGCCGGGAAAATAGATAATTTGCATCGGGAGATTCGTTATGATGTTTTGGGGCTATATGAAGATTACTATGATTTGTATTTGACGGTTGAGAAAAAGGATATTGCAGGAAAACCTCTGCGGGTTGTCGGGACGTTACGAAATATAACCGAGAGTAAGCTATACGAGAAAACCTTGATGGAAGCGAAACAAAATGTGGAGAAGATTCAGGAGATCAACCAGCTTATTCTTGATCATTCAAATAATGGATTAGTATATCTTCACCCGGATTACATGATCGAGTGGGAGAACTTGGCCCAGTATTCCGAGCATCCGCTAGCCGGTAGGTATAAAGCCGGGTTGTGTTGCTACAAAAGTGTAATGCATCGGGATTCTCCTTGTCCGGGTTGTGTGATGCAGAAGGCGTTGGAGACGGGAAAACGGGAAATGAAGGAAGTTACTTTTGATGACGGGTTTACGGTGGAGATCACGGCCACGCCTGTTTATGATATAAAGAACGAGAGGCAGATTCGGGGAGTTGTGTTGAAATACGAGGATGTTTCCGAACGCACCCGGGTTGCTAATGAATGGAAACGGGCGAAGGAAGCGGCAGAGATGTCCGATCGGTTGAAGTCAATGTTCCTCTCTAACATGAGTCACGAGATTCGTACTCCGTTGAATGCCATCGTGGGATTCAGTGAATTACTGGTTAACACGGATGATCCGAAGGATAAAGAGGAGTACATGGCTATTATTAATCGAAATAATGAGTTACTGTTACAGTTGATTAGTGATATTCTGGATTTGTCAAAGATTGAGGCGGGAACGTTGGAATTTATTTATGATATGGTCGATATAAACGAGATGCTGCGGGGATTGGAAATGAGTTATCGCCAGAAGATCGCGGAACATCCCGGTATTGATATTTCTTTCACTTCCCATGTGAATGAATGTGTTGTTTACACGGAAAAGAACCGGGTGATGCAGGTGATTTCGAATTTTCTGAATAACGCACTTAAATTTACCAGCGAGGGACACATCCATTTTGGTTATGAAGAGCAAGCGAATGGATTGCGTTTCTTTGTTTCAGACACGGGAAAAGGGATTCCGTCAGAAAAACAGGCTGAAATCTTCAAACGTTTTGTCAAATTGGATAGTTTTACCAACGGAACGGGGTTGGGGTTGGCTATTTGCCAAACAATTGTCCGTAAGCTGGGAGGTGAGATCGGGGTTCTTTCCGAGGAAGGCAAAGGAAGTACTTTCTGGTTTACTTTACCTGTTAGGTCGGGAAACAGTTAATAGCGACGTTCCCCAAATATCCCACGTGCTTTCTCTGCGTGATCGTTTTTCTCTTTTATCCCGCATATAAATAAAAATTATCAGAGACAAAAGTGAGGTTAAAAAGGAAATTTTGTTTTAGATTTTATTATTTTTGAAAAATCAATTTAATGGATGCGATAGGTGGTTTTTAGGTAGGGAGTATTTTGTATTGTTAAGCTAATACGATGGAAAATAGTCAGAAATATTATGAAATAGAAATATTGACTAGAGAGCTAAAAGAAGGAAAAGAAGCTGCCTTTGATTACCTTTTCAGAACTCGCTACAAAAACCTGTGTCGTTTTGCAGCCACGTTTGTCGTGCAGTTTGACGTGGCGGAAGACATTGTGCAGGAAGTTTTTGAAAAGATCTGGAAAAAAAGTACTCGGATAGACGAGAGGGAATCTATTGATAGTTATTTGTTTGTTGCCGTGCGTAATGCTTGTTTTACGTTTTTGAAGAATAAACGGGAACGTGTTGATCTGGAGGATGTGAAACAAAATTTAAAGGTTTCGGAAGAAGTCGTAGAATTTGAAACGCCGGAATTGAACCGTTTGTGGGGAGAGATTGAGAATTTACCTTTGCAATGTAAAGTCGTTTTTAAACTGGTGATTCTGGAAGATATGAAGTACAAGGACGTGGCTGACTCGTTGGGAATTTCGGTCAACACGGTAAAAACACAAATGAAAATCGCTTACAAGACCTTGCGGGAAAAATTGAAACAGGAACAATTCTCTTTATTACTATTTCTTTTTGGGATAAAAGAAGATTAAAATCTTTTTTATAAAAAAATCTGTTTTTTCTTCACCCTGTTTTTCATTTTTGAAGTACTCTATGTAAAAATATGAAGATGAAAATAGATGATCGAGTATATGAGTTGATTTCCGGGAAGTTGGATGATCGCCTGTCACCAATGGAGGAAACGGAACTTTCGGACTGGCTGGCAGAAGATGTGAAACACGAGAAAATATATGCCGAGATAAAGAAAATACGTGATCAGGTAAAACTTTTACATCGGGATTTTACTCCTGATACGGAGAATGTATTAAAACGAGTGAAGCGGGGAAGAGGAAGGCAAATAGGTTTCCGTTATTGGTGGAAATATGCAGCTCTCTTTATTTTGCCGTTAGGAGTGGCTTTGGTTTTGTGGCAGGGAATGAAGAATGAACCGGTGGAGGTACATCGTCAATTTAGTGCAGTTTCTCGTCCGGGGGGAGAACGGGCAATATTGAAGTTGTATGATGGAAAAACGGTTATGCTGGATAGTACAATGAAGAGTTCATTGATCTCTCACGAGGCAAATGTCCGGATAGAGATGGATTCTAATCATCTGTTACGCTATTCTTCATGTGATTCTATTGGGATTACCGATGCCAATAAAAATAATGAATTAATTATTCCTAAGGGTGGAGAGTACCAAGTCGTGTTAGCCGATGGGACAAAGGTTTGGTTGAATTCGGCATCACGATTGATATATCCTCAATCTTTCATGGGAAAAGAGAGACGGGTTGTATTATCCGGGGAGGCTTTTTTTGACGTGGCACATGATGCAGAAAGACCTTTTATCGTGGAAACATCCCGGATGAACGTGAAAGTGTTGGGTACTCGTTTTAACGTGAATGATTACGATGATAATGAGGAGGTTTCGACCACGCTGGTAAATGGTAGCGTGGAAATTGTTTCAGGTGATCAGCAAGTGTTTCGACTGGTTCCGGGGGAACAGGCTTATGGGAAAGAAAACGAGTTAGAGAAACGAGAAGTCAATGTCCGTCTTTACACGTCTTGGATCGATGGGAAGTTCTTGTTTAATAACACGGAACTGGAAGAGATTGCCAAGCAGATCTCCCGCTGGTATGACGTGGAAATATTCTTTAGTAGTGAAAACGTGAAAAAGGTGCGGTTCACGGGAGCGATCGTGAAGTTTAAGCCTTTGGATGATTTGGTTCGGATGATCGAGAGTACAAGTCAAGTCCGGTTTAGCGTGAAAGGGAAAACAATTGTAATTTCAGAGTAAATAAAAATACCGGAAAAGTATAGCGACTTCCCCGGCATTTATAAAAGTTAGCAGTCTTGCCCGACATTTGGCGATAGAGGACAAGACTCATTGTAAACCTTTAAAAAACAAATGTATGAAAAAAAATTGTGATTTGGGGCTTTATCCCCCCAGATGGCTAAAAAATTTTCTTAAGGTTATGCGAATAACAGGGATTTTATGTTTGGTGTGCGTGATGCATTTGTCGGCTGCGGTACATTCGCAGACGGCTCGTATCAACTTGAAAATGAAGGATGCCACGATCGAACAGGTGCTGAATAAGATTTCAGAATCCACGCAGTTGGACTTCTTTTACAGCAATTCTAAGATCGACGTGTCAAAACGGGTGAACGTGGATTTTCTGGATGCCACGATTGAACAGGCGTTACAATTGATCTTCAAAGGGTATGACGTGAAGTTCGAGATTAACGATAACTTCGTGGTAATCCATTATGTGAGAGCGTTGGCAGTAACAGATTCGTTGAAAAAGATTACCGTGAGGGGAACCGTGAAAGATGTGGACGGGATGACGTTACCCGGAGTGACGATTCAAGTGAAAGGAACAACTATCGGTTTTACGACAAATGAAGAGGGTAAATTTGATTTTGATTTGCCGAAGCGGGATACTCTCGTGTTGATTTTTTCATTCGTGGGGTACCAGAAACAGGAGGTGCGATTGAAAAGAGATAATAAACCTTTGAATATCGTGATGAAAAACGATATGGCGGAGATTGATGAGGTGGTCGTGACCGGTATTTTCAACAAGCCGAAGGAGAGTTTCACGGGAGCGGTAACACATATCACGAAAGAGGATATTATGGCATACGGTAACCGGAATCTGTTGCAGACACTGAATAATATTGACCCGGCTTTCGTGATTCGTGAGAATAACACGTACGGTTCCAACCCGAACGTGTTGCCGGAGATTCAGATTCGTGGTATTTCCGGGTTACCGGATATAACAAACTTACAGACGTATGCCCGGGCAGAGTTGAACCAGCCATTATTCGTGTTGGATGGTTTCGAGGTGACGTTGGAACGGGTGATGGACTTGAATCCATCGGACGTGGAGTCTGTAACGATTTTGAAAGATGCGAGTTCCACGGCTCTTTACGGATCGCGGGGTGCGAATGGCGTAGTCGTGATTACTTCTTCAAAACCTCGTCAAGGAAAGTTACGAGTCTCTTTCTCCGGTGGGATAAATTTGGAGATTCCCGATTTGTCTAGTTATGATTTGTTGGATGCTAAGGAAAAATTAGACTTGGAGGAGCGTGCAGGATTATACAATAGTCCAGCACGTATGGTTCTGTATCGGCAAAATGTGAAATCCATAACAGAGGGGGTGGATACTTACTGGATTGGTGAACCGGTACGTACAGGTGTAGGGCAGAACTATATGCTGGATTTAGGTGGTGGCGACGAACAATTTCGTTACTCGATGAATTTATCTTACAATTGCGTGGCTGGTGCCATGAAAGGCTCTTTTCGGAATAATTTTAATGGAACATTGGGAATCAGTTATTTACTTAAACAGATTCGTTTCATGAATACGTTCTCTTTAGGATTGAATAATTCGGAAGATAGTCCATACGGGTCTTTTGGTGAGTATGTAACCATGAATCCGTATTGGTATCCTTATGATGAGAATGGGCGAATTGTGAAATCTTTTAATACGTTTGGTTCAACCACGGGGGTAGATGTGATTGCAAATCCTTTGTGGGAGGCTTCTATCAATAAATTTGATAAAAGTAAATACACGAATATCCGAAATACATTCAGGATCGAGTGGGATGTCGTGAAAGGGTTAAAGTTATCCACGAATGTCGGTTATACCACTCAAACAGATAGAAGTGATCGCTTCTCTCCCAAATCCAGTAATGATTTTAATAACACATCAGATCCGGATGCTATGGGTAGTTACACGTGGGAATATCGTGAAATGCGTTCCTGGCAATGGAGTTTTAATGCTAGTTACGGGAACACTTTCGGTCGGCACAGCGTGTTTGCAGGGGTAGATGGGAGCTTGTATGAAACGAAAAATCTAGGGTATATACTATGGTTACGAGGGTTTGCTAATGATAATTTGACAGATATTTCTAACGCTGCCGGTTTTGCTAATGAACGTCCCAGTTCTACGGATACACATTCCAGACAAGCGGGATTCACTGTGACCGGGAATTACAATTACGATAGTCGTTATTTCTTTGATTTTTCTTATCGGTTGGATGGATCTTCATCCTTTGGTTCTCAGAATCGTTTTGCTCCATTCTGGTCTATCGGTTTTGGGTATACGGTTAGTCAGGAAAATTTTGTACTGGAAAATCTTCCTTGGATGAATTTACTTCGTCTACGTTACTCTTACGGGGTGAACAGTGCTTTGCCGAGTAATCCATATCAAGCTTTGACAACCTACGAATATGACCGTGATCAACGTTATAACGGGGATATGGGAGCTTATCTGATGGGACTTGGTAATGATAAATTGCGCTGGCAGGATACCTATCAGCATAATATAGGGGTCGATCTGACATTGTTTAATGAGATATTATCGGTTCAAGGTAACTATTACCGTAAAGAAACGAAAAATTATATTTCTTCATTGGGATTATCCTATTCTCATGGATTCCCAAAATATATGGAGAATATCGGGACTCTTCGGAACGTGGGAGGAGAGTTGAATGTATCTGTAAATTTGTTGCGGAACCAGAATATTATGTGGTCGGTGAGGGGTGCGATGTCTTGGAACAAGAATACGATCATGACCCTTTCGGATGAAATGAAACGGCAGAACGAGGAAACCGTGAATAATCAGACCGGGGCGTTTGTTTATTTGCAATATAAAGAGGGAGAATCCATGGACGCTATTTACACGTTCATTTCTCCGGGTGTGGATGCAGCCACGGGAGAGGTGCTTTATATGGATCGAAACGGACGGGTTTCTTCTGATATTGATATGTATGCAAAGGTTAAGGTCGGGAATGAGGTTCCGAAGGTAAACGGACGTTTCAGCACGATGTTCCGTTATAAATCTTTCTCTTTGAATACTGGTTTCGAGTTACGGTTGGGAGGACAGAAATTGAATCAGACTTTATTGAACAAGGTAGAAAATGCTTATCCGAAGGTGAATGTTGACAAACGTGTGTTGAGTGAGCGTTGGGAGAAGCCGGGTGACGTGACTCGATATAAAGGATTGAATAATGATAAGAATACGGTTGCTAATAACCGTTTCGTGGCAGATGAATCAACTTTTATCTGGAGAAATATTAATATCCAGTATGATTTCCCGCGTCGGATTTGTAAATATATGAGAATGGAGAGATTGAGTTTGTCAGCTAGCATGATGGATTTGTTGTATATGTCCACGATAGAGCAAGAGAGAGGAACTGATTATCCATTTTCCGTGAAACCGTCGTTTTCAATATCATGTACTTTCTAATTAATTTGAACGTGTTATGAAAAATATGAAGAATTTATTATTGATGTCTTGCTTGATATTCTGCTTGTCGGGTTGTCAGGATTGGTTGACGATTCAGCCGGAAACACAAGTGACAAAAGAAGATATGTTCAAGACACAGGGGGGATTTTATGATGCCTTGATCGGTTGTTATACTTTGATGCGGGACAACTATTCTCCGGATGCGAGTATGGTTGTCGGGGGAGTGGAGTATATGGCCAATCTTTGGATAACGGCTACGGATGGGGGAACGGCTTATGATTTTGCGTCTCATGATTATCGGGCAGACTTGGTTGAGATGAATTTGTCCCAGCTATTTTTGAAACAATACGAGATTATTGCAAACGTGAATACTTTGTTGGAGTATATTGATATTCAGAATAACGTATTGACGGAAGATGAAGAAGACCTGTATAAAGGGGAAGCTTTGGGATTACGGGCTTTTATTCATTTTGATTTGATTCGTTTGTGGGGGCCCATGCCAACTGGGATTGATGGAAATCGGGATTATTTGCCCTACGTGACTACGGTTCAATTGGAGAATTATCCGTATTCTAATTATCAAGAGTATATGGCAAAACTTTGTGCAGATTTGGATTCGGCTGAATTGCTATTACAACGAGTAGACCTGATTGTAGCAAATGATAAGTCTGTATCATATCGTCAGAATCGGATGAATTATTATGCAGTACTTGGTCTGCAGGCACGAGTACATTTGTGGTTGGGCGAACATGATGAGGCTTTGCGTTATGCCCGGTTAGTAAAGGAAGCTACAGTTGCAGGAGAGAAAAAACAATTTGCTTTGGGGGGTGAAAATGATTTTCTGCGCTATGATAGGGTGTTGTATAGTAGTGAGCAATTGTTTGGAATAAGTCTTGAAGAATTTAATGATAATATGATTGCAGACGGTTCTTATGCTGCTTTTGAACAAAAAAGTACTAATCTGAGCGAATTGTATGCGGCGGAAGATATTCGTTTCCGGTATTTATGGTATACTGATGATGGTGGGGGCCTTCGTTCTTCAAATAAATATGGTAATATGGCGTCATTTGACACCGAGAACCCGGCACCGACTAAAAGTGTTCCTTTGATCCGTTTGTCAGAGATGTATTTGATTATTGCGGAGTGTGCCGCTTTGGCGGAAGCGAATACGGTATATACTGAATTTTTAGCATCTCGGGGATTGACAACAACCGAATTGACGGAAAGTAATAGACAGGAAATTATTCTACAGGAGTATTTAAAGGAGTTTTATGCGGAAGGACAAATGTTTTTCGTGTATAAACGCTTGGGAACGGTGAATATGCGTTGGTCTTCCAGAATGTGTGGAGAGGACGTTTATGTGTTGCCACTACCGTTGCGGGAATTGAGTACGACTGAAAATTATTAAAAGAGAAGAATTATGATACGTAAATTGATATTGTCTTTATGTGTGGGCTTTTGTTGTTTGGCCTGCGAGGAGGCGTTACCCGATTATAATACAACTTGGAGTGGAGTTCAGTTTGTTTTAGGTGAAACCCTAAATCCAGAACGATTTAGTTATTCTTTTATTGGGAAAGAAGAGACGAGGATGATGGATACGATTTGGTTTACCGTACGGCCGCAAGGATTGTTACCGGAAAGGAGTAGTCGGATTAGGTTGGAGCAATATGAAGGGAAGGAGTGGAAATATATTTATGGAGAGGATGGTGCGATTGCAGATTCTGTATTACGAGTTTTTCCCTATCAGGCAGAAGCGGGAGTGCATTATGTAGCTTTTGATGATGAACGAATGGCAGAGTATTTGACTTTGGAGCCTGGAGAGTTGGAAGCTAAGATTCCGGTAATTGTTATGCGGGATAGATCTTTGCAAGACACGACGTTTACTCTTTTCTTTCATATCGTGGATTCGGAAGATTTGAAAGCGGGAGATGAAAAGTATTGTAATATCCAGTTGGGGATAGCCGATTGCTTGACCCGGCCGGCTGCTTGGAATAATTGGTTTTTTGCGGGTACTTGGAGTCAAACTCGTCATGAGTTCATGATTAGAGTAACAGGAGAGGACTGGGATGATGAATTTATAAATACACTTGACCTGGATCAAAAGAACTATTATTTGTATGTGTTCAACCGAGAACTAAAGAAGGAGAATGCTGCACGAGCTGAAGAAGGATTACCTCCTTTGAGAGATGATCCTAATGATCCGAATACGGATATTACTTTCCCAACAGTCGCATTTATGTAACCAACAAAAAAGTAAATATGAAAAGATATATAATTATGATGATCTTTATGGCAGGATTGATATTCGTATCTTGTTACGATAAAGATAATACTATTCATCGTATCCCGGATTTAGTAATAGAGAATGTTACTGGAGGTTCTGTGAAGACAGGAGAAGTAATTGAAATTACCCCTAAATGTGTAATGGGTGGAGAGGAAGTCGAGTGTACTTATAATTGGTATCGTTATCGTGATACTGTGTTGGAATTAATCTCTGAAGATTCTCATTTGGAATGGCGGGTAGATACTGTAGGCTCCGTTACATTAGAAGTAGAAGCAACTCATGTTGAAAGTGGTATTCAGGCGGTTCTTACATTTTATTACTCCATCACCCCACGTATTAATGGAGGCTGGCTAATATTGAAAGAGACTATGGATGGAAACACGGATATGGATGTTTCTTTAATTCAAGCTAATGGTATTGAGTTTGCGGCAGATCAGTTATCTTTAGCTTTAGGAGAACCGATGAAAGGAAAGCCTGTATCGTTACTTTATACAGAATCGTACCAATGGTATGATCCAGAAACCGGAACAACAGAAACGAAGCAAAAGTGTTTAATCCCGGTGAGTCAGAAAGATATTTTAATGTATCGAGTGGCAGATGAGAAGGTGTTGGCGAGAAATGAAGAGTTATTTTTTGAAATGCCAGATTTTGGATCTAGTAACATAAGTTCATTTATGCAATTAGCGCAATCAGGAGGATTGATATGTGATGGAAAAGCATACTTGAGATCCAATGTTGCGTTTATGCCGGCACTTTTGGGTAATTACCATTTGGCTCCTAATGTTGTTTGTTGGAAATATAGTAATCCGATGTTGGTGTATGATGAGTTAAATACATCTTTTGGCCTGCTTGTTGGGTCAAGTAACTTCAGCACGACGATGGAAATTAAATATTTTGCTGATGATTATCAACCTGATGATGATTTGAGAATTTCTCCTAATAGAATGGATGCAGAATTGATTTATCTCGGTCAAACAGATAAAAGTATTCTTTCAGATCCTAATAAACAAGGATATGGAACGGCATATGCTTTAATGAAAGAAAATGGCGATGCGAATAATTTATTATTATATGGGTTGACTGTGGCAGAGTGGTATAATGCTACTTACGGTCCGATTCGTTTTGCTCGGACAATTCCGGTTTCTCGTTGTGAAGCTTTTGCTACTGCAGACTTTTATACGATGCATCAGACTAATAATTTGATTTATTTTATAAAAGATAATCAACTATCTTATTATGATATTGATAATGATGAGTTCGTGGAAAATATTCATACTTTTGAAGGAGAGGTAACTTATTGTAAGTATATAGGTAATGATTATGATTACAATACAGCTACGTGGTTAGGAGAGTTGTATGAAAATAGGTTTGAGAGGCTTGTTGTAGCAACATCTTCCGGAGCGAATTATACTGTGCATGTTTTTGATTGGTCGATAAATGAAGGATTGACTCTTTTACCTAGTGAGGAAGTGAAGGGGGAAGGGAAAGTACATTTTATGTTATGGTTCCCACGAAATACATCGAATTTCTTTAATAGTATTTATAGATATAGTTAATCATAATCGAGACGGTTCCCTTTGGTGCGTGCGGGAACCGTTTCATTAAAATTTCTACAGGGATGAATAAGGTATTGTATGTTTTTGTAGCATTTTTTATGCTGCAAGTGGGAGCTTTTGCTCAAACGAATTTCGAGGAATTGACGTTGGCTAAGGCGTTGGAGAAAGCAAAGGCTGAAAATAAATTAGTGTTTATAGACACGTATACATCGTGGTGTATGCCGTGTAAGTACATGGCGAACACGATATTTCCGAAATCGGAGATGGGAGAGTATTTGAATCCTCGTTTTGTTTGCGTGAAGTTTAACACGGAAGAAGGGGAAGGTGCTGAAATTATGAAACGGTATGAGATTTCAGCTTTTCCGACATTTTTGATTTTGAATACAAAGGGGGAGGTACAGCATAGGATTGTAGGAGGGAGTGAGACTGCGGAGGATTTTATCAAACGGGTTGCCGAGGGATTAGATGAGGATAAGGCGATCGGGATTCTTGCGGCGAAATATGAAAAAGGTGATCGGGACGTGAAATTATTAGTGAAATATGCCCGTGCCTTGTTGGCCGTGAATGATCCTTTTACCGTACAAGTTGCGAACGAGTTAATATCTAAATTAAATGATTCGCAACGGGTAGATTCGGCTTACTGGTTTATCTACGAACATCCTGTTCTGACACAAGTCGGATCTCCTAATATGGAGTATTTACTGGCGAATGCGGAACGTTTTCAGAAAAGTATCGGGGCTGAGCGAGTGAACGAGAAAATTGCGACAGCTTTTGATCTTCAATTGACCAACATGATTACCGGTCGTGACCGCCAGAGTGGCATGGAGGCAATAGATAAGGTCGAGAAAGAGATGGAGAAATACGAGTTTCCGAGTAAATCTCGTTTAAAATTGTTTGTTGAGATTGCCCGTACCCAAAAAAGTGGGGACGTGGAAAAGCTTTTGCAGGTTTGTGAGAAGAATATACCCCAGATTGAACACGAGCATTTATTGGCGATGTTCTTCCCGTTGTCTTTGACAATTAAGCGTAATGGGAATGAAGACCAACAACAAAGAATATTGAAATTAGCGAAAACTTTGCTGGCTGAGACCACAAGTGATAAGTTTAAATTCTCGTTAGGGCAATTCATCCCTTATGCTTTAGAGAAGTAATTTTATAAATTCCATATGAGAAAATGTTGTTTGAAAGGATTGTGTGTCGGTTTACTTGCTGTTCTGCTCGGAACGGCAAGTTGCCGTGCGCAAGAAAAAGTTGTTTATCGGGATTATGACCGTTTAGGTTGGACTATTCTCGATTCATTGAAACGTCCGGGTGCAGCCTCTTTATTCAAGGGAATGAACACGTTAAAACTGGCTACTCGTATGTTGGAAGAGAATACGCCCGTGGATGTGGAACCTCGTCCTGCCGGGAAACGGGAATTAAAACCAAGGGCAATAATTGAACAGAGGCGGGAGAGCGTGTTAATGGTTTTTAAATATATGCGGGCAACAGTTCACCCGGAGTACATCATGCCTTGGGCAACGGCTGTCGTTCTATCAGAAGACGGGGTATGCGTGACAAACAGCCATGTGTTGTGGCAATTGATCGATACGTCGGCACGGTTGGATTTACGGGATAGTCTTCTTTTCGTGGCAACGGAGGCAGGAAAAATATATTCAATTTCTTCGGTACTCAGTTATAACCGGAGTGGTGATTTGGCTTTTTTTAAAATAGATACTCGGGGCGAACGTCTGGTTCCGATGCCACTCGGGGAGGACCTTGCTGTTGGATCAAATGTTCACGCTTTGACCCATCCGGCAGGCTACCCTTATGTTTACACAAGTGGGGTGGTATCTCGTACGTTTATCAAAGAATCCGGTAATCCTTTTGGTAACCGGGTGGAAATCACGGCTGATTTTGCCAAGGGGTCTAGTGGGGGGCCGATTATGGACGACCGGGGAAATATGGTTGCAATGGTGTCTTGTCTGCACCCGATATATTATGTCGATCAGCCTCCTTCTGATCGGCAAATGGGAATAAAGGAGTGTATACCGGTAAGTTCAATCGTACGATTGATGAGAAAATTGGAGAAATGACTATATATAATTTCAAAAAATGAGAATTCAAGAATTTTTATGGATAGTATGTTTCCTGCTGATGTCTTTATTTGTCCACGGGATTCCGGTGGATACGATGGAACTGAAAGTCGGGGATAGATGCCCTGCTTTTACTTTTGAAGATATGGAGGGACAGTCCAGATCTTTGGATGAATTTAAAGGGAAATATGTTTTTATTGACGTGTGGGCATCGTGGTGTTATCCTTGTCGAAAGGAATATCCTTACTTGCAAGAATTGGAAAAGAAATTTGAAGGACAAAATGTCGTGTTTGTGGGCATTTCCAGTGATCATGTCGTGTGGCGATGGAAAGGGGCCGTGGAAAACGGGAAAATGTCGGGAGAGCAGTGGTGGGTTGGAAATGATACTTCTTTCATAACGGCTTTTCGAGTAGACCGGATTCCTCGTTTTATCCTGTTGGATCGGAAAGGGCGGGTGTTGCGTTTAGAGATGACACGTCCTTCTGATCCTCGAACGGAAACAATGTTACGGCAATTGAAAGGAATAAAAAATGGCCCGTCTGCCCCACGAAAAGCAAAGAAGACGGTTGACTTGCGGGAGACCGCCTTCGAGTTTCAAATGCCGGAGAATGACACCCGGGAAGTCGCGTTGGAAACTTGCGATGGGGGGAGAATGAAATTGGAATTTGATGGTTCAAATAAGGCCGTTTGGAAAATGGCCCTGTCGGAAGGTGAATACGGGCGCCTCTGGGTAGGGGATAAGAAGTATACGGTATGGGTGGAACCCGGTAAATCTTGGCAAGCTAAATCTGTATTTAATGAATTGCATTTTGAAGGAGAGGGTGCGAGCATTAATAATTATTTGAATAGAAAACTTTATCGGGATATTCAATGGCGGGAATACGAACTGGAGGAAGAACCTTTCCGGGTTAGATTGCAAGAGATGACGGAAGAACGGGAGAATGCATTATTGGCAGCCGGGTTAGATGTGAATTTCACAAAACGAGAGAGAGAACGTATTCTCCATGAGCGAAATTACCAGTTGGCTTTTTGGGTAATTATGGGGCATGGTGGGAAACAGGTGTCGGAAAAATCCCGCTCGGAATTAAGGTATGTGGTCGTTGAGAAAAAAGAAGCTTGGGGAATCTTCGAGTATCCGGAATCCATTAGAAGAGCCTTATTTGCTTTCCACAATCTGGATGGACAAACGGGGGATACTTATATTTTGCTAATGGACGTGTTGAAAGAGGCGGAAAAGTACAGGGATAAGCGGTTGGTGGAAAATTTAGTGGTGAAGAGTGTCATGGAATATGTGAGAATATACGGTATGGAGAATATGGAAGAGATGGATCGAATTTTTCGGAAGAGGGTTCATAGACCGGATTATATTGTAGAATATCAGCGAGTGTATGATGAGAATAAGGTTTTATTCAAGGGACAACCTGCCGTACCATTTTCTTTTAAAGATATAGCCGGAAAAGAGGTAAGTTTATCGGATTTGAAAGGAAAATACGTGTATATTGATGTATGGGCCACGTGGTGCGGGCCATGTAATGCGGAAATACCTCATTTGAAAAAGTTGGAAGAGGAATTTGAGGGGCGAAACATCTGTTTTGTCAGTATTTCTTGTGATGATAGTCGGAAAGCATGGGAAAAATTTGTTCAGGCGAAACAATTGGGAGGAATCCAGTTACACATGGGGGAAGATAAGAGTTTTATGGAGGCGATCCGTTGTAAGGGGATTCCTCGGTTCATGTTAATTGACCGGGATGGCAAATTTTTAAATGCAAATATGCCGAGACCTTCTGACCAGAAAACACGGGAGATTTTGAACGTTTTGCCCGGATTGTAAAAATAGTAGCGTGTGCTTTGTGAACCCGGAATTCCTTGCGAGTAGGAATTCCGGGTTTTGTTTGCACGGGAACTCTTTTTCTTATACTTTTGAATAAAGTCTTATAACACGGTTATGATCACGAAGGAACAGATTGATACTTTTGTGGCTCAATCCCATCGGTATGGGGATGCCAAATTGATGCTTTGCAGTAGTGGTAATTTATCTTGGCGAGTGGGAGACAAGATGCTGGTTTCCGGAACAGGTTCGTGGTTACCAGTTTTGCCTCCGGAGAAGGTCGCCGTGTGTGATATTATGTCAGGGCAAGTGGAAAACGGGGTGCGTCCTTCTATGGAAAGTGTTTTTCATTTGGGTATATTGCGGGAGCGTCCGGAAGTGAACGTGGTGTTACATTTCCAATCGGAATACGCCACTGTGGTGGCTTGTATGAAAAATAAGCCGTCAGATTTTAACGTGACCTTGGAAGTTCCTTATCATGTGGGTGAAGTCGCTGTTGTTCCTTATTATCGTCCCGGTTCTTTTGAATTGGCGAATGCCGTGATAGAGGCGATGAAGGATCACGATGCTGTTTTGTTAAGTAATCACGGGCAAGTGGTATGTGGTCGTGACTTTGATGAAGTGCTTGAACGGGCTCTTTTCTTCGAGATGGTTTGTCGGATTATCGTCCAAAGTAGGATGGATTATACTGTGCTTAGTCCGGAGAGTGTAGAAGAGTTACGAGTGAAGTTGTTAGGTGAAAAAGCGAGATAGTCTTTGTATAATTCTGTTTCTAGGGGCGATAAGGGTTAAAATATCCTCGGTACCAATTTATTTTCTAATAATATATTATATATTGTTTTCTTTTATACATTTGTAGTAGTAATCTTTGTGTACTAATGGAGGATAACGATAATTTATTTTTTTCTCGTGTGAAAAGACGTGATAAAGAGGCATTTCGTTCTCTCTATGAACATTATTTTGCTAAAATGGTGCTATTTGCGGAGAGTTATTTATACGATGAGGAAGAGGCGAAGGATTTAGTACAAGATCTATTTTTTTGTCTGTGGGATCATGCTCCATTATTAGAAATCTCAACTTCAATCAAAGCATATTTGTTTACTTCCGTGCGAAATCGTTGTTTAAATGTACTGCGTGATAGGAAGATTCGTGATGAGTACAATAATAAATTATTTGAAGCTCAACTTTTTTCAGATACAGAAGATGTTGTTCTTGATGAGGAAGTACAACAACGTTTGCAAAAAGCGTTAGATGCTTTACCTGAGAAATGTCGAGAGATTATTTTGTTAAAGGTTATCGAGAATAAGAAAAATAAAGAGATTGCAGAACAATTGAATATTGCAGAGACGACCGTAAAAACACAGGTACAGAGGGCTTATCGAATGCTGCGCGAAAAATTGATCCCTATTTTTTTACTTATCGAGTGGTTACAGGATAGTATCTAAATTTTTTCTCAAAAAAATGTATTTCTTGTACTCCGTTTTTTCAACGGATGTGTCTTATGTGTGTATGATCAATTAAAATGATATGACAGATAAGATGTATATAAATTGGGATGTTATAGTTCGTCGGATATTGGGACACTCTAGTGTAGACGAAGATCGATTGGTGGATCAATGGTTTGTTGAAGATGAAATGAATCGAATATATTATGAAAAAGCAAAATATTATTTTGATAAATACTATACTGGAGAAGAAAATCGAGAGGTAGATGTTGAGGATGCATGGCATGAGTTTATGAATTATACGGAAACCTCTTCCAATAAAGTAAGAACGATACATGTGTGGAAATATGTTGCTGCGGTTGTGTTACCTTTATTTATGCTAGGAGTCGGTTACTTGTTTTTTGAGATCAAGCCTATAAAAGAGACCACTTTAACTCAAGCGGAACAATTAGCTCCTGGTAGTTCTCAAGCTGTACTTCTTTCTCATTCAGGACAAAAAATAGGCTTGACGGATTCAATGACTTTGGAACGAGCGATAGAACAAGTACAAGTGAGTGGGAAAAGGGGGCCGAAAGGTAAAGATACATTGGAGCAGAGATCAATAGCCTATAATGTTATAATTGTTCCTAAAGGCGGTGAGTATGATTTGACTCTTATGGATGGAACTACGGTAACATTGAATGCTGATTCAAAATTAAGTATTCCGGAGGTGTTTGTTGGCGAAGAGCGACGTGTGTGCTTGGAAGGAGAAGCTTTTTTCTCTGTGGCTAAAGACGTACAAAGGCCTTTTATAGTGGAAACATTGGCGGGAGAGGTAAACGTTTTGGGGACGGAATTTAATTTGAGTGCCTACCCGGATGATGAGTACGTGCAAACCACGCTGGTTGAAGGGGAAGTCGCTTTTTTAGGTAAAGGGATGGTTGATCGGTTGGTTATAGAGCCTGGAGAGCAAGTTACTTATAATAAAGTCTCTGGAGAAATTGCCGTGAAAGGGGTGAATACAATGATTTATACTGCATGGACTCAGGGAAAATGGATTATTGAAGGAATGCGATTGGAAGATATGATGAAACAGATTGCCCGTTGGTACGATGTGACTATATTTTATCAAAATCAAGCTGCTAAAGAACTTATATTTACCGGAGATTTGGAAAGATATAATAATTGTGAAATGATCTTGGATATTATAGCCATGACAACAAATGTTGAATTTATAGTGAAAGATAGAGTAATAACAGTGAGAATGCGCTAAATATAAAATCGGAAGATGTTGCAACCATCTTCCGATTGAGAATGTGTTAATTATTTTAGTAATCTTTACATTAACAAGACAAATGTATGAAAAAAAATCGAGACAAGGATTACCTAATTAGATGGGTATGCTTAAAAAAAATCTTTTTAATTATGAAATTAACGTGTGTGTTTATGTTCTTTTTGCTTTTCCACGTGTCCGCCAAGACAGATGCCCAGGCTAAAGTTTCGTTGGAGGTTGAAAATGCAAGTTTGCTGGATGTAATACAATCACTTCGTTCACAAACTGGTTACAGATTTTTCTTTAACCATAATGAACTAAAAAAAGTGGACCATATTTCAGTGAAATTTGAGAATGAAGACTTGGAGCAAGTGTTGAATGTGATTCTTGGTAAGGTGAATTTATCCTATCGTGTAGAACATGGTGTAATTATTATAACTCCGGCTCAGCAACAAGAAGAGAAGAAACACGTGATAATGAAAGGATGGGTTCGCGATAAGAAAAAACAACCCATGCCGGGAGTAACAGTTCGGGTTATAGGAACGACGTTGGGTACGGCGACAACAGAAAAGGGGTGGTTCTATATAGAATTACCGGTTTTGAAAGGTGCGTTAGAGTTTTCTTTTGTTGGGTATAAAAAGCAGCAGGTAAATTTCACGGAAAAGACAGATACGTTACAAATTGTGATGGAGGAAGATATGTCAGATTTAGATGAGGTCGTTGTGCGTGCCTACGGTTCGCAGAATAAACGAGAAGTGGTAAGTGCTATTTCTAAAGTGACAGCTGATGAGATGAAAGAATTACCTACAGCTAGTTTGGTAAACATGTTGCAGGGACGTTTGGCCGGAGTGAATGTGGTGAACCAATCAGGAGCTCCAGGAAGTGCACAAATGGTGGCTATTCGTGGGTATAATTCATTGATGACCAAAGGTGCAAGTGATGGTCAACCTCTCTATGTAATTGATGGTGTTCCTATGCACTCTTTTGTGTCTCCGGTTTCGGGAACTAATACAATGGCAGATATTGACCCTGCAATGATTGAGTCCGTGGAGGTATTGAAGGATGCAGCAGCTGCTTCTATTTACGGCTCACGTGCAGGTAATGGTGTGATTTTGATTACAACAAAGAAAGGGAAAGTGGGGGATGCTAAGTTTTCTGCTAATGTATCTTATTCTGTAGCCCAATTGATGGAATATCCTTTGCAATTAGGAGGTAGGATGGAAAGATGGATTGAAATTTTGCAAACAAGAAATAAACGAGATGCTATTGTTGATTCAAAAACTAGAAACAGAATATGGCCGACTTCGTACAATCAAGTATATCAAGCTTGGAGTGGTATCTATGATGGTTTTTGGGGAAATGGCCGTACGGCTGTAAGTATTGCAGCTAGAATTCAAGATAGTTTGAATCCATATTATAACAATCAAACGAATTGGTGGAAATATGTTTTCCGGACAGGGAAAATTATAAATGCAAACGTACAGGCTACAGGAGGTAGTGAGCGTTTTCAATATATGGTAAATGCGGGATATTACACGGAGACGGGAATTGCCGTGAATAGTTCTTATGGGCGTGTGAGTTTATCTTCTAATTTGACAGCTAAGCCAACTAAAAAATTAGATATGGATGTTCGAATCCATCTTTCTTACATGGATAAAAGTCGAAATTCTTCAAATGCTTTAGTAAATAATAGGTACGAAGCAGTGACGGCAAATCCAGGGTCAACAAGTACGTTGTTAGCTAATGCTCCGGGTATTGAGGCCGAGTGGTTAAGTAAGATGAATTCGATAAATGATAAAGCGGACAGTTATCGAGCGTTAGGAAGTTTGCGTTTACAATACTCTCTTTTCGATGGTTTGTCGTTATCTGGTTCTGCAAGTGTTGATTTTTCTCAAGGTAATAGTAACACGTTTAGACCAAGTACTTTGGATAATTTGTATCATGAGAATACTTCTTCTGGAGCTATTGGACGATCTATTGGGATGTTAGCCGATGTGTTATTGAAATATAAAAAGTCATTTAACGAAATGCATAACGTGGAAGTGTTATTGGGATGGGATGCTAATAAAACCCAGAATTTTGGTATATCTGGTCGAGGTAAAGGAGGTCCGAGTGATAATATCTATTATTATGATCCGGATATTAATGTCCCTGTAAAAAATCATGGAACCGGAAGTAGTGATAAGTGGGTTTCAATGACGACATATCGTTCTGATTTTAGAGAGAAAGCTATGGTTAGTTATTTTGCTCGTTTAGGATATAATTATAAACAGCGTTATCTGATTGAAGCAACAATTCGTAGAGATGGGTCATCTACCTTTGGCGAGAATCATCGTTGGGCAAATTTCCCTTCTGTAGCTGTAGGTTGGGCTTTCTCCGAGGAAAATTTTATGCGTTGGGCCGATTGGTTAGATTGGGGTAAGGTGCGTGCAAGTTACGGGACTTCCGGACAAATTTTTGATGCAGAGTATTTAGCTCATGGATTAATGATGGTTTATAATGATCCTTTTTTAGAAAACAACGGAATGGAGCCAAATAAAATGATTAGTCCGGATTTAACTTGGGAAAAGACTGAACAATATAATATAGGTTTAGATTTGGATTTGTTCGATTATCGTTTGAAAATGAAATTGGATTACTATTATAAATTAACCTCGTCCTTAATTTATGATATTCCTTTACCTGGTAATATGTTAATTGCTAAAACAAGAACGGAAAATGCCATGGAATTGTCTAATGAAGGAGTCGAGTTGGAATTGGAAACAGATATATTGCGTAATTCTGCCGTATTATGGCGAATGAAATTTAATTTGGCCCGAAATTGGAATCGTTTTGAAAAATCTTACAATGGAAAAGATGAAGGGCAATATATTACCGGACGTCCTATTTCTGGAATGTATGTGTATGCGGATGATGGATTTTATGATTCAGATGAAGAAGTTCCTGTGACATGGACAATTCAAGGGAATCCAAAATATTTTGGTACCGGAGTACATCCTGCTACAGGGATTAGCGGGATGGTTGGAAAGCAAAAGCTATTAGATCTCGATGGGAATGGATATGTTAACCAGCAGGATCGTTATTATGTGGGGACAGCGCAACCTTTGGCTCATGGGGGATGGATTAATGAGTTGACATGGAAGAATTTCAGCTTGAATATGTTGTTTAACTATTGTTTAGGGCGTAGTATGATTAACTTACGACCGATGTCACTTTATTCCACGGTAAAAAATGTTAACATAGAAGATATGAATTTTTGGGAAAAACCGGGAGATGATGCCGATTATCCTGAATTTGGACAATCGTTTGAAGTAAGAACTGATTCCAATGTAGAAAAAGTACATTCGGTCAGTTTAAAGCAATTAACTCTCGGATATGATATGTCCAAAAAGTTATCAAAAAAAATTGGTTTTTCTGGAGTTCGGTTATTTTTTACAGCAGAGAATTTATTCTATTTGAGTAATTATTCAGGGGATAATCCAGAAGTGGTTGATATTTATACAGGAGTAGATAATGGTAGTAACTACCCGCTTCCCCGAAAATATTCTGTAGGTTTAACGCTTAATTTCTAGGATGATGAAAAAATATGTTTCTTTATTGTTTTTGATGTTGCTGTTTATTCGATGTTCCGATTTTATAGATGTTGTACCGGAAAACTCAACGACGTTTACTAGTTTTTTTAGAACAGTTCAAGATGCTGAAAGTTTGTTGAATGCTTTAAAATCAAAAGAAAGGAATATGATATTGGGGCAGTATCGGGAACCGCATATAATGGCTGGATTAATTGTAGATTCCACATTAGATAGAGGAGTTTTGTCAGCTAAAGAATTGGATTTAGGTACGTATACCAGTGGAAATTTGAATTGGGATAAATATTATATAACTATAAATGCAGCGGATTTGATTTTGGATAATTTGCATCGTTTCCCGTTAGATAAGGAAATATTGAAATTGTACGAATTACAAGCTTATTTTTCAAAAGGATTATCTTATTTTCATTTGGCTCAACGTTGGGGTGATTGTCCGATTACGAAAGGTTCTTTATATTTGGAAAAATTGGCAAAAAGTCCTGAGGCTGAGGTGTTGGAGGAAGCTACAAAATGGGCATTAAAAGCGATGGAACTGCCGGAGTTTGAAAATTTGAAAGATGCTGATGGCAAACAACGGAAAACAAAACAGTATGCTAGTAAAGGTGCAGCAGCGGCATTATTGGCTCATATATACGCTTGGCGTGCGGCAGTCGAAAGCAAACCGGAATATTGGGGGGAGGCCGAGAAATATTGCACGATGCTTATAAATGGAGAAGTTGGGCATTATGGTTGGGCTAGAGATCCTGAAGAGGTATGTTCTAATGTGTTAAAACGAGATCATAGTGAAACGATTTGGGAAATTTATCGAACGAGTACAGAAAGATTAGAAACAGTGGCTTATTACCAAGAAGGTTTTATTAATTTCCCAATAAAGCTAGATGCTAGTACTGGACCTTTGGATCAACCAACATTGGCGATCAATAAAACTACGATTAATGAAATGTATGACCGGGAAGATCGAAGGCGTGATGCTTATTTTCTTTGGTTAGATGCTGATACTATTTATATGTATAGTCAGGGTGGTGTGTTAAAGGCAGATACGACTCGTCCGGCAGGGGGAACTTATGATACAGAACCGGGAAGTATTAAATTAATGGCTTATAGTAATGAAACTATTCCATTTGGTTTTGTAAACAAATTTAGAAATGCCTATTTTGAGTTAAATCCTTATTACAATGAATTGCAATATATAGGGCAGGATATGAATAAAGTGGTTTGGCGTATGGCTGATATTGTATTATTGAGAGCAGAATGTCGGGTACGACAAAATAAGACAGATGCTGTTGAAGATTTAAATCGGGTACGAGAGAGAGCTTATGGAAATCGTGAGCATGATTACGTTTCTTCGGAAGGGCGTCTTCAAGATATAATTCTGCGTGAAAGAGAGAAAGAGTTGTTGTTTGAATCATACCGTTTCTATGATCTACGTCGTAATGGAATGGAGTATGTACGTACGATTTCTGAACAATTTAATAATTTGACGGAAAGGGATATTATAGAAGGCTGTTTGTTTTATGGAATTCATACTGCGGCTTTTACAAATAATGACTTGATGCGTCAAAATGTGTATTGGAATAGATTTTTACAATAAGAAAATAGTTATGAAAAAAGAAATATTATTGGGTATCGTGTTCGTATTTGTGGCGTCTGCTTGTACGACAGATAATTTTATTAAAACGGGAATTTGTAACGGACGTTTTGATGGAAGTTTATTGGATTATCTGGAACATCCGGGACATTCCTATGATTGGGATTCTACAGCCGTGATGGTTCGGCATGCGGGAGAAGATGTGGTCCGGTTATTTGAAGGACAAGATCCTGATCATCCGGAAATTACTTTTTTTGGACCGACGAATCATACTATTCGGCGTTATTTATTACAAAAGAAGTTGACTAAAGTGTCGGATATAGCTCCTGAATTATGTAAACGGATATTGCTTTCTCATGTTTTGGATGGAAAGCTATATAGAGATAGTGTACCTTTAGGAAAAAGAGGTACGGGGGGAAATCTCATAGAAGATGGTACTATGTGTACGACATTAGAAGGAACTGTTTTCGGATTATTTGCGTCACGTGGAGTTTGGCAAGGGGTAAATGAAGCTGGCCCCAAAGCTTTAACTATAAGATCTTCAAATACATTACGTGAAATAAAGGTGGCTTCAACGGATGTTGAGCCAGATAATTGTGTGGTACATTCGCTTGTGTATGGATATAAGTTAGAAGAAATGCACAGGGATTTTCGTTAATATTTGATTTAATGTTTAGAATATGAAAAATATAATAAATGTAATGATATTAGTTACTTTTGCTATGATATTATTGGGAGGATGTCACGAGAAAACAATTGGCTATCTGATAACGGAAAATGCAAGTTATGAACCGGATTCCTTGATTATTCCTCGGATTTTGGATCCGAAATTAGAAAAGGAGCGAATAGAGAATAATGCTCCTTGGGTGACATTCAATTTGCAAGGGTATGAAGGAACGTTTCAAATAGATTTTTCGATAGAGTCTGTAATTTCCACGGCTGGAGAAGAACAAGCGAGATTATTTATGGATGAGTTGGAAATTCGTGGAGGGGGAGCCATGCTGTATCCGCTTAAACATAAAGCAGGACCGGGAGAATATATTATTTCTGTTCGTCTAACCAATCCTGGTTATAGCCATGTTATAAAAGATGCTTATAAATTTATTATAGAGTGATCTAGTGTTTGTTGGATAAAATAGCCTGTAAAGTTAATCGGGCTATTTTTTCATTTGTTGTAATGAAAAAAATTATGAAATATATATATATTATAGCATTATTCCTTGTTTGTTTTAATGTGCATGGTCAAGGAATATCTTTTTTTGACGGGAAATTAGAAGATGCCATGTTAAAGGCTCAGCAAGAAAATAAAATAATATTCATGGATTTTATTGCTGTTTGGTGTGAGCCTTGTAAGAAAATGGCAGAAGAAGTCTTTTTTCGAGAAGAAGTAGCTACGTATTTTAATGAGAAATTTGTTTGTGTACAAATAGATGTTGATCAGGAGAAGAATATTGCTAAGAAATACAAAGTTACCCAAGTCCCCAGTATGATATTTGTGGATGCAAAGGGACGGGAGATTCGGCGGATGCTTGGTTTTACAACGCCATATAGTTTATTGAGGGTTGCGAAACTAGTGGTAGGAGATGCTCTTTCGTTAGATGAGCAGTGGAATGCCATTCAAAAGGATAAGAATAATCTTGTTTTACAGCAACGTTTTTTATTAGAAACACCGATGCTATTGCCTGAGGTAAAAGATAAAAAAGAGGTTGAAAAATGGCAATACAGGCGAGAGAAAATAGTGAAGAATTATCTTGAAAATAAACCTCGTGAGGAGATGATTAATTTGCATGATTTAAGTATTATCGTGACTTATTGTATGGCCCCTAAAGAAGAGAATGAACCAATAGAGTTCGTAATACGTAATTTATCTCGTTTTATGACAGTGGCTCCTCGAGATTTATTAACTGCTTATTTATTTCGTTATCAAGATGGGCTTGTGCAAAAAATGGCAATGGAAGGAAATTTGAAATATAAAGATCAAATTGCTAGGATACATGGAGATTTGAAACAAGTTTTTGATTCTGTGAAAACTAAAAGTTTTCCTGTAGAATATTTGATGACGGCTAAAGCGGATGCTTTATACTGTTTATATGGTAAAAAAGATCAAGCTGGTTACGTGAAACAACAAAATGACTTTTTTGAAAAAATGGGAGATTTGGCGGGTAAAGAAGATTATCAAAATGCTGTTATGACATTAATGTCTACATCTAATAAAAAATTGACCCCAGCGTCTGCCGAACAAGTGTTGTTATGGTTGGATCGTTTATTAAAGTTCCCATTGGATGTTAATAGTCAAATATTATTTGTTTCGTTTATGGGAGACTGTTATGTGGTTCTAGAAAATAATGAAAAAGCGAAAGAGTGTTATAATCAGGCTTTTTTACAATCTTTTCAAATGAAAAATGTAAAATTGCAAACTTATTTGAGACAAAAAATGGACGTGTTATATCAATAATGCTTTTGTACTAGCTTACAATTATTGCTGATATCTAATTTTATAGAGATACAATAAAGATGCAGATATTGTATGTAGGGAATTCTCTATGATCCTTATTTCGCCTAAGGGTCATAGAGTTTTGTTTTTTTACTTAGAGACATCAATTTTTTTATTTGTAGAGAAGGTTGAGAAAATATTAGAGAGTTTGTTTCACTTGATTAATTGTTGATGAATTTGTAGTTATAAAGTTTTATTTGCATCTTTGTATTGAGTGATGTTCAAAACGGGAGGTGCATAACTTTATGGATACAGACCGATTCATCGAAAGTGTTAACAAAAAGCGTGAAAGTGCATGGCGGGAAATGTACCGGAAATACTATCCTGCGATGTGTAATTATGCGTCGAAAATTGTGAAAGATGATGCTTCCGCCGAAGATATTGTTCAAGATTGTTTTATTAAGATATGGGATTCCGGGACACAGTTTCCCGATGAGCCTTCTCTGGTTGGTTATCTGTACCGGACAATCTACACGCGAGCATTGAATTCTATCCGGGATAAGGGGATTGCGAAAGCTCTATATGAAAAATGGGGTGATGTTGTTTTGGAAGAACAGGATGATGAGATGATCTTGGAACTTGCCGTTGAAGAGGATGTTGTGAATAAATTCTACGAGGCGATAGATAAATTGTCGGAACAGCAACGGCAAGTATTGTTTATGAGCATGGAGGGGGCCAAAGTGAAGGATATCGCGGAGCGACTTGGGATTAGCGAGAATTCCGTGAAAACCCAGAAAAAACGGGCCTATGCTTTTGTTCGGGGCGAATTGGGAGTGGGAATTGCCATGCTGCTTTTTCTTTTATTTTCATGATTTAAATAAATTCGAAACTCGGAAACAGATATGTTTTTTGTAGAAATGTATGGAGGGTTTGTAAACCATTTATTGGGATATCTATAAGAAATTTGTGATTATTACGTGATCACTACCTGAACACAACCGGAAGTAACATTTTCGTTAAACTATTAATATACTTTATGAACCTTATTCTATATAAGGTTCATATAAGGTTTCTATAAGGTATCTATAAGGTTCATGACGGTAGTGTTCAGGTAGTGATCATGTTATAATTATCTTTTCGGGATAGAATCGGCAATAACTTATGACTTATTATAGAATCAATTACGATTGATCCGGGTAAAAAATGGAATGTAAATATTTATTCTCATCCTAGAGAGCCTTTATAAAGGACAAACGGGATGGGAATAAATATTTATTTATTTTTTTCGAAAATATCTGTCACCCGTTTTTTCGGATCATGTGTTCTATTTATGAAAGACACATGGAAAAGATGAAAAAATGGAGTCAAATATATGAATGGTCCAAAAGAGTCAGGACTTATTTGGAGGAAGATTTTTCCTCTTCGTCTCTTGACGAGGAAGATATTATCGTTCGCCATGTTACGGAACGATTGTCTGATCCGGATTATCTGCGGGGGAAAGGACAGGAACAAGGGCGTTTTGATGCGGAGGCGGCTTTTAGGAAATTACGACGGAGAAATTCACGTCGGGTTATGATTCGAGTGGGAAGTGTTGCTGCTGTTCTGGTATTGATCGTGGGGATAGTTGTTTTATATAAGGGAAATCTTTCTCAGGAGAAGAACGTGTCGGAATTGACACAAGGGGTAATTCCAGCTCTTCAGCCGGGAACAAACAAGGCGATTTTGCATTTGGCGGATGGCCGGGAGCTCGTTTTGAATGATGCTTTGCGGGCGAAAATCGAGACAAAAGAGGGCGTGGTGGAAGTGGATTCAATGGGGGTAGTTTATGGAATAAAAGTGGATTCCATGGCAACGGAAAAGGTGCAGGAATATCACGTTATGACGATACCACGCGGGGGGGAATTTCATTTGACATTGGCCGATGGAACTCAGGTGTGGCTGAATTCAGAGACGGAATTACGTTTCCCGGTTCATTTTGCAGGGGGAGAGCGGAAAGTGTATTTGAAAGGGGAGGCATATTTTGATGTGACCGAGGATGCCGCTCGTCCTTTCGTGGTGGAGACTTCGATGGGCGATATAAAAGTGTTGGGAACGGCGTTTAACGTTTCGGTTTATGATGAGCGAACGATGGCGGCGACGCTGGAGAAGGGGAGTATATGTTATTTGAAAGATTCCCGAAAGGGGGTGCTGATCAAACCGGGAGAACAGTTGGTTTGTACGGAAGGTTCCGATTTACCCGTGGTTCGGAAAGTGAATACCCGGTTGTACACGGCTTGGAAAGATAATCTTTTCTGTTTCGAAGAACAGTATTTAGATCAGATCATGTTGACGTTGGCTCGTTGGTACGATTTCCAAGTAAAATTTGAATCCGAGGAATTGAAAAAATTGGAGTTATCGGGAACATTGGATAAATATTCGGATATACAGCCTTTATTGCGGTTATTCGAATTGGGTACGGATGTAAAATTTGAAATTCAAAATAAAGTTATTTATGTGCGAAAAGTAAAATAAAAGGATTCGATTCGCCAGCGACCAAACTATAGAATCAAATCCTTTGTATTTAGAGTTTATAAACCCTTTAAACTGAAACAAAGTTATGAAAAAAAATCCACCTAATGTGTGGGTACGACCACATTGTGTCAAAAAAATGTTACAAGTCATGAGATTAGCTTTACTTTTTGTGGTGTTGTTTTTCACCTCAGCGAGTGCGTTTACCCAACGGGTAAGCCTTTCGGTGAAAGCGGAAACGACGTTGAACGAGGTGCTAAAACAAGTGAAGGATCAAACGGGTGTTCGGATTTTGTATGATGCCGGGAAGATGAAACGTGTGCCGTGTCGGGAGATGAAGATTACCGATTTGGAGATAGCGGAGGCATTGAAGCAAATTTTGAAAGATACCCGTTTTGAGTTTTTCGAGGAAGGTGGGGTGTTTATCGTGCGGGAGGTTTCATTACAACAGGCGAAAATGATTCGTCTTGTAGGAAAGGTGACGGACGAGAAAAAACAACCGTTACCGGGGGTGACTGTTCAGTTGAAAGGATTTTCAGTTGGAACAGCGACGAACGGGGCAGGGATGTACCAATTATCCATTCCGAATGCCCCGGAGAAGTTTTCTTTAGTTTTTTCTTTTGTCGGGATGGTTTCCCAAGAGATCGTTTACGCAGGGAAAGACACGATCGACGTGGTGATGAAGGAGGACGTGGAGACGTTGGACGACGTGGTTGTCACCGGTTACATGACCTTGGACAAGAGTAAGTACGTGGGAGCGATTAACAAGGTGTATGCGAGGGATATTATGATTCCGGGAGAGAGTACGATCGACCAGATGTTGCAGGGGGTAATCCCGGGAATGGCAGTGCGGATAACTTCCGGTATGGTCGGATCGACTCCTAAGATCAGAATCCGGGGAACATCGACGTTGTTAGGTAGTCAGGACCCGGTGTGGGTGGTGGATGGGGTTATCCAGCGGGACCCGCTTCCGATCAGCGAGACGGATGCCTCTCTTTCCAGTGATTTGGATAATCTGCGGGATATTGCCGCTAACGCGATTTCTTGGTTGAATCCCTCGGATATAGAGTCGTTGACCGTGTTGAAGGATGCGTCGGCAACTGCCATCTACGGTTCGAAGGCGGCGAACGGCGTGATCGTGATTAACACGAAAAAGGCGCAGTCAGGGTCCGCATCCCTTTCCTATTCGGGAAGTTTCAGTATTGGTCAGCGTCCCCGTTACGGTTTGTACAATCAAATGAATTCTAGGGAATTGATGGATTTTTCCAGAGAAATGTACGAAGACCGTGTGCGCTACCCCAGTGCTATATTACCTATCGGGTATGCCGGGTTGGTTCAGAAGCTGACGAACAAGGAGATTACTCATGAACAGTTGGAAGAGGAGTATAACAAGATGGCAAACAATAACACGGATTGGTTTGATCTTTTGTTTCGTAACTCTTTTAATCACAAGCATAATTTGAGCATTACCGGGGGATCGGAGAAGATTGCCAGTCGTGCTTCTATCGGTATTACCGAGGAAAAAGGCGAGGCCAAGGGAAATGAAGGGAAGACGTTTACCGGTAGCTCGAACACGGTGTTGCAGTTGATCCCGAATTTGAGGATTAGCTTGAACCTGAACGGTAGTTACCGGGAGATGTTCGGTTTTGCTTACGGCGTGAGCCCGTTTAGTTACGCGTATAACACGGCGCGGACGATCCCGCTACGTAACGAGGATGGTACGTTGTACTATCACGAGAAATGGGGAGGTTCCAGTACGGCTATTTCCGGGAAGAGCTGGTACGGGTATAATATCTTGAATGAGATAAATAACACGGGGAACGAGAATCGGTCGAAGATGGTGTCTTCGAGTCTTGATGTTTCGTGGAAGATTTTGCCTTATTTGGAGTATCAAGGGTTGGTTTCTTACACGGTGAGTTCGTCGGAGGTGAAGTCGTATGCCACGGAGTATTCCAATTATATTACCTCTCTTCGAGGTTACGAGGTGGGAG
>NZ_JBCOSQ010000064.1:0-30363 GCF_040920905.1 Butyricimonas sp. RTP31003st1_G1_RTP31003_210430
AGGTAAGAGAATCCGGGGATGATCGGGTAATGGTAACAGAACGGGGAACGACGTTCGGGTATCAGGACTTGATCGTGGATTACCGTGGAATCAGTATCATGCAACAGGCTTGCCAATGTCCGGTGGTTGTGGATGTGACACATTCTTTGCAACAACCGAATCAGGCTTCCGGGGTAACCGGGGGACAGCCTGCATTAATAGAAACAATAGCCAAGGCCGGAATTGCCGTGGGTGCCGATGGTATTTTTATTGAAACTCATGCAGATCCTCGTTGTGCGAAGTCGGATGGGGCAAATATGTTACGTCTGGACTTGATTGAAGGATTGTTAGAAAGACTGGTTCGCGTCAGAGAAGCGATAAGATAGTTTATAAAGTTATAAGGTTCATAAAGTTATAAGGTAATTTCCACTTTATAAGCTTTATGAACCTTACAGATTATTATTATTCAGTGGGTTTAATGTCCTGTACTTGTCCTGTAATCCACGTTTTGTTTCTTTCCCGTATTACATTCGTAACTCCCGTTTCAACCATACGGCCATTACGGGATCGGGAATAATCACTTGACGTTTTTCTATTTCTATAAGTTCTTTCTTTACCAAGGCTCGTTTTACGATGCTAACATTGGCCGACGAGCCGAGTTGGTACTTATGCAAAATCTCCTGTGTGGTAAACTCACTATGAACTCCATCTATGATTGCTCGTAAAAAATTCATTTGATAAGTTGTAAGACTCTCGGTTTGCTTTTCGAATAGCGGTGTATTTTGGTCGATAATATCTTGATATGCTGTCTCGTAATCTTGTTCCGTGGCAATTTTGTCCGTATGAATCCATACTAACCATGCCAACTGCTGCACGTATGAAGAATGATTATCTACTATTTGGCAGATTTTTTCAGCTAACTTTTCTGAAATTCGTTTGCCTGTAGCTTCGAAACGCCTACATATATAGTCTATCCAATCCCGAGTCTCGATTTTTGACAAATAGATAGCATCCCCGAATTTATAGAAAGGAAGGCTCTTTTTTTCGAAGAGTTCATTCATCAAATGTTTCTTGCTACCGAATAGACAATACGATACCGACTTTTGTAATTGCCAAATAGAGCGTAATCGCTTTTGGAAGGTTTTGGAATCTTTGAACTCGGCAATCTGCTGGAATTCGTCGATACAAACGACTATATTGCAACCTTTTTTCTGCGCTATTTTTTCAGGGAGCTGCAAGATTTCATCGATATTGTTGCTCTTAGGATTTATTTCAAGCGATATGGAAAAATCCGTCATGGGATCGGTCCCCATCGAAATTTTAGGACTGATACGGGAAAGGAACAATTTAGCGTGCTCGAGCCATTCATCCAATTTTGAAGATGTCTGTTTGAGAATAGCGGAAGCGAATGCGTCATAAAAATCTCGATCGCTGCGACAAGAAAAAATGTCGAGATAGACGATTTTTAATTTATCTGATTGTGCCAAACCGCATGCTTTCTGTACCAAAGAGGTCTTCCCCCAGCGGCGAGGTGAGATTAGTACCGTATTTACACCATGCTGAAAATTTAATACCAAGCGTAACGTTTCTTTCTCTCGGTCCGTGAAATTGTCGCCTGATGTTGCAACTCCAAATATAAAAGGCTTATTCTCCATAATTCTTCGAGTGTAATTCAAATGTAAAGATAAGTAATATTTTTATTACTAACAATGTTATTACTAATAAAAGTATTACTTATATTGAGCCTTTTAACTCTTACTCTTCCACGTAAATCTCTAGGACTTGCGTTATGTCATCCGGGTATAGCGTGAGATTTTTAAAACAAGCGGGTATAAGAACGGTTTCCCCCTTGTTGACCAATACCGGTTCGCATTCCCCGGTTGTGATGGTGAATTTTCCTTGCAGGCACATGTAGATTACAAATGAATCGAGGTGAACGTACTCTTTCTCTATGTCCCGGTCAAATACGAGTAAATTTGTGGTAAAATAGGGACATTTCACGAGTTTTGCAGATTGATTATCCTGTGGGGTATAATTTACCCGGTGTTGTGGTTGATAACTGTAATCGATCACGTCTGTGGCTAAATCCGTGTGTAGTTCACGTGTGTTCCCATTGGCATCTTTCCGGTTGTAGTCGTAAATTCGGTATGTAATGTCGGAAGTCTGTTGAATTTCCGCGATCAGGCATCCTTTTCCGATAGCGTGTACTAGTCCGGCGGGAATAAAGAAACTTTCTCCCTTTTTCACTTTCTGTACATTCAATAAATCCATGAGTTTGTTCTGATGTAATGCCTGAAGATAGGTTGCCTTGTCAATTTCGTGATTGAATCCCAACACGAGGGAGGCATCCTTTTCTGCATCGACGATATACCACATTTCAGTTTTACCGTAGGCATTATGACGTTCTTTTGCCGTCTCGTCATCCGGGTGTACTTGGATGGACAGATCGTCATTCGCATCAATATATTTAATTAATAGGGGAAATTCAATGCCGAATTTCTCGTAGATATGATCCCCGACGAGGTCTCCCATGTACACTTCGATTAATTCTTGTAAGTCGTTGTCAGCAAGGATTCCGTTTGATACCACCGAGATATTGTCCTCCACGGCTGATATTTCCCAACTTTCACCAATGGATTCTTCGTGTTCTTCACTTTTATAAGCTAGTCTTTCACCTCCCCATATCTTTTTTTTGAGAATTGGATGGAATTTTAACGGGTATAACATGATTTATTATTTTGTTAGGCATAATTATTGTACTAAGAACAAAGATAGGAATTTTGTGAATGGGGGATTATAATTTATGGATTAATTTTGCGAATAGAATTACGGTTAATGATATAAAAACGGAGTGAAATGAAGAAATTAGGAATGTTAGGTCTCATCGTGGGGAGCTTGTGGTTGGGTAGTTGTAGTGACGATGATAAAGATTTTATGTTAGATGTCAATCGAATGACAGGTGTTGATTGGTATTACAATAGAACTACGAGTAAAAATTATTCGTCATTCTCGGATGAAAATGTGCTGGAAATAAATCGTTTTGATAAGAGCGGGGAAATAAAGGGCGTTGATTTGCGAGGTGTGATTGATTCTGTGGCAGGAACGTGGCGGGATGAAGGGGAGAATATACTTGCCGTGGATTGGAAGAATGGGAATGCCGAGACGTGGACCGTGGAAAATTGTACGTCCAAGAAGTTGGTGGTGAATAATGGATGGGGAGAACGTGAGTATATCACGAAGCCATCTTACCTTGAAAACTTGACAGGCGACGCTTTCTGGGTAAATAAGTTTGTAGATGGAGTAAGTAAACCCCAACTTGGTTTCCGGATTTCAAATGACCGGAGTATGCGTGCGGGGTACGTGCTTGCTTTGTTATCGGATGATGAGTCGGTAAAACTGAAAAATTATAATAATGTTTGGAAAGGAGAGGCGGATATTAGCCGGGTAGAAGATCGGAGGATACGTTTTTCCTGTCGCATTGGTTCTGATTACGTGAAATTTGATGAGTTTATTACGGCAGATAATTTTCCATCCATGCGATTAACGGATATTGATTTTACTTCATCAATAAAAGCAGGATATCCTAATCAATTGGAAATTGAATGGAATAAATTTGAAGGTGAAAACGTGTATTATAAAATGGAGGTGTATTCAAAGGATAATGAAGCCGATGTGTATTTTGAGAGTGGATTATTCTCTTATGATAATGGTAAATACACTCTTAACGAGAGTACTATCGGGAAAATTAATAAATTGAATAAAATTGATTCAAAGAAAGAGTACACCCTTCGTTTGACTGCGGTTATGTTGGAGCCCGGGGTAGCCTCTAATAGTGTGATCGCTGAGAGTCGTATCCAGGCTGTTGTGTATGTCACGGCTAAATACTTGCTTGGAAAATAACAAGTTGGGATTACACTGCAAGGAAATTTTTAATTGCTTGAGCCAGTTTTTCCGGCTGTTCGCTATGAATCCAATGACCACATTGTGGAAGTTCGACGAGGCGGGCAGCCGGAAATTCTTTTTGCAGGCATTCTAGCCCTGTGATCAGGTTGGATTGTTCTCCTTTAATGAATAGGATTTCTTTGTCGTACGTGCTGTTAGGCAGTGAGGACGGGCAACCGCTAATCTCGTCAAAATGCTTGCTGATCACCCGGTGGTTGATTTTCCACTCGAAACCGAAAGATGTCTTTTTGATGTTTTTCAAAAACAATTGTTGAGAACGTTCCGTTCTGAAATGTTGTTGAATGGCTTCCTTGACTTCTTCCCGGCTATGCAACCGGGAAAGATCGAAATTTGCCATGAAATCAATAATCCGGTTATGACTTCCCCCGTCCTGTTGGGAATAGGATACAGGGGCAATATCCACGACCACGGCTCGATTCACAAGTTCTGGTCTTTTCAGTAATAAGGCCATCACGATTTTTCCTCCCATCGAGTGACCCACGATATGGGGACGGAGGGGGAGTTTTAAGTTTTCAACGAGTTCAATGACATCATTACTCATTACCTCGTAATTCATGGCCTCGTCATGGGGAGATTGACCGTGATTACGGACATCAGGTAAGATGACTTGGAATTTATCTTCTAGTAAATGGGCAATGGGAAGCCAATTTTCAGATGCACCCCATAGACCGTGAAGTATAATTAGAGGAGTCCCCTCTCCAATGGTACGAAAGAATAATTTCATATTAATTCGGTGTGATTTGTGATACAAATTTACAAAGAGAGAAGGAATAATGCTAATTTTTTATTCTTTGAATTCTTTTAGCTCATCAAGGCTTTTTTGTATATCATTACAGTGTTTTTTATAGAAAAGTCTATAAATTGTAAGTAAGTAAATTGTTGATAAAATTGCAATTGATATAATTAGGATGGCAAGCCATGGGTAATTTTGTGCATGAATGGTGATAAAACGAATAGTAAGTAAGGTTACTAAAATAGGAATACTAAGGATACATTCTTTTTGAATCCAATTTCGATATGTGTATATGATTTGTGATAGTTGGAAAATATCGTTATTTTCTAAATCGAACTTTTTTAGCCACCAGAGCTTAAAGCTTGTCCAAATAACTGTACTTCCTAAAAGGATTAAAATAGTTATAGTCCAAAGCATAGAAGGGGGATATTTGACAAATTGTATTAGAATTAGAAAAACAGGAATTACAACTAATCCCAACGAGAGGCAAAAGATTTCTGCACGAAAGAGTTTATTGTAAGTCGTGATTGTCCGTTTTTGTAGCATTTCATGGATAATCCTTTTATTAAGGATCTCATTTTTCTCTAGGCGTTTATTTAGTAATTCCCAGTTGAGTTTTAGTTCTTCAAGTTCCATCACGATTCAAATTAGTTGTTAAACAATCTTTTTAGTTTATCTTTTATCCGGTTTAGCTTTGTACCTACATTTGTCACGGATAATCCCGTGATAATGGCAATTTCTTGGTATGACTTTTCTTCAAGATAGAGTAATATCAATGCTTTTTCAATAGCATTTAAATAGTTGATCAAATTGTATAGCTCTTGGATCGCAGACAATTCACTTTCGTTTTCTGTAATCAAATTTATGTTTGTCGATAGAGGCACAAATTGAGGTGATTTGGAAAAACGTCTATAGAAGGAGACACAAGTATTCAGTGTGATTTTATAAATCCAGGTGGAAACCTTACATTCGTTACGGAATCGGGGGTAACTGCGCCATAGGTTCAGTACGCTTTCTTGGTACAGATCATTAAGGTTATCCTTGTCTTTCGAGTATATATAGCAGACTTTGTATATCACTCGCTAATATGTTTCAATGAGTAAAACAAACTCATTTTCCAGTTCTTTGTCTTTCTTCATCTTGTTTGCTTTTGTCCTATTAGTCGTAATGGAGAGCTTAAAATCACATGGAAGATTAAGAAAAATCGCAGAATAAAAAAAGACCGCAATAAAGCGGTCTTTTTCATATTACACGAAGTAAAATTAGTCTTTCAATTTAGCTTTCAAGAACTCTCTGTTCAAACGAGCGATGTGTTCGATAGAGATGCTCTTCGGACATTCTGATTCGCAGGCTCCCGTGTTGGTACAGTTACCGAATCCGAGTTCGTCCATTTTAGCCACCATAGCTTTAGCACGGCGAGCAGCTTCGATCTTTCCTTGCGGAAGAAGAGCCAACTGGGAAACTTTAGCAGCCACGAAAAGCATAGCTGAAGAGTTCTTACAAGTAGCGGCACAAGCCCCACAACCGATACAAGCGGCAGCGTCCATAGCCTCGTCGGCAGCCGGTTTCCCGATTGGAATTGCATTTCCGTCAGGAACACCACCCGTATTTACTGAAACGTATCCACCGGCTTGCAGGATCTTCTCGTAAGCACCACGGTCCACGATCAAGTCTTTAATTACCGGGAAAGCCCCGCAACGCCACGGCTCGATCGTGATGGTTGCCCCATCCTCGAAACGACGCATGTGTAATTGACAAGTGGTCACGTCATCATCCGGTCCGTGGGCGCGTCCATCGATGAATAAACTACAGGTTCCACAGATACCCTCGCGACAGTCGTGATCGAAAACCACCGGTTCTTTGTTCTCGCTAACCAGTTGTTCATTCAGAATGTCAAGCATTTCAAGGAATGAGCTACCGGTTGAAATATCATGAATCTTGTAAGTTTCAAACCCACCTTTTGATTTTGCATCTTTTTGACGCCAGATCTTTAGGGTTAGTTCTTTTAATATTTTATCTGCCATAACGATTTTTCATTTAAGATTATTTATAAGAACGTTGAGCTACCTGAATATTTTCAAATACAAGGGCCTCCTTGTGTAATTCAGGTTCTTTGTTGTCTCCCTTGTATTCCCAAACGGAAACATACTGGTAGTGTTCGTCATCACGTTTTGCTTCACCTTCTTCGGTAACTGATTCCAAACGGAAGTGACCTCCGCAGGATTCGTTACGATCCAAGGCATCCAATGCCATCAGGTGTGCGATGTCGATGAAGTCTGCCACACGACCGGCTTTTTCAAGCTCGTTGTTCATAGCGGTAAACTCTCCGGTTACGCGCAAATCCTTGTAAAATTCTTCTTTCAACTCGGCAATTAATTTGATTGCTTTTTTCAAGCCCTCAGCCTCGCGAGCCATTCCGATGTAATCCCACATGATGTGTCCCAACATTTTGTGGAAGTGATCCGGTGATTTCGTACCCTTGATGTCATACAATCTACGCAAGTGATCGGTAACGTTCTTTTCAGCGGCGTCGAACTCCGGCGTGTTAGTTTTGATTTTCGGGGTTTGAATATCGTGTGCGAGATAATCTCCAATCGTGTACGGCAGAACGAAATATCCGTCAGCCAAACCTTGCATTAAAGCAGATGCCCCCAAACGGTTAGCACCGTGGTCAGAGAAGTTACATTCTCCGATAGCGTACAATCCCGGGATGGTAGTCATCAAGTTGTAGTCAACCCAAAGACCTCCCATAGAGTAGTGGATTGCCGGGTAAATCATCATCGGGTTGTTGTACGGGTCTACAGCAGTGATCTTTTCGTACATCTGGAACAAGTTTCCGTAACGTTCTTCAATCACGTGTCTTCCCAAACGGTCGATAGCGTATTTGAAATCCAAGAATACGGCTTTACCGGTGTTGTTTACTCCGAATCCAGCGTCGCATCTTTCTTTAGCAGCACGGGATGCCACGTCACGCGGAACCAAGTTTCCGAATGCCGGGTAACGACGCTCCAAGTAGAAGTCACGGTCTTCGTCCGGAATATCGTTCGGGTTTAACGTACCAGCCTGTAATTTCTTGGCATCTTCCAATTTTTTCGGAACCCAAACACGTCCGTCATTACGTAATGACTCGGACATCAAAGTCAATTTACTTTGTTGGTCTCCGTGTACCGGGATACAAGTCGGGTGGATCTGCACGAAGCAAGGATTTCCGAACATAGCACCGCGTTTGTAAGCTTGCCAAGCGGCACTACCGTTACATCCCATGGCGTTGGTTGACAAGAAGAACACGTTACCGTATCCTCCGGTAGCCAGTACCACGGCATGAGCTCCGAAACGTTCGATCTTTCCGGTAACTAAGTCACGGGCAATAACACCTCTTGCTTTTCCGTCCACGATAACGATATCCAATACTTCGTGACGGGTATATGATTTGATTTTACCTTTTTCAATCTGACGGTTCATAGCCCCGTAACATCCTAACAACAACTGTTGTCCGGTCTGACCGCGGGCGTAGAACGTACGGCTTACCAATGCCCCACCGAAAGAACGGTTGTCCAAAAGACCGCCGTAATCACGAGCAAACGGTACACCTTGAGCGACACACTGGTCGATGATGGCGTTACTTACCTCTGCCAAACGATACACGTTAGCCTCACGAGCACGGTAGTCACCACCTTTAATAGTTTCATAAAATAGCCTGTATACAGAGTCATTATCGTTCGTGTAGTTCTTAGCAGCATTGATACCTCCTTGTGCAGCGATAGAGTGAGCACGACGGGGAGAATCTTGATAGCAGAACGTGGTTACATTGTATCCTAGTTCAGCAAGACTGGCAGCAGCCGATCCACCGGCAAGTCCGGTACCCACGATGATAACATCAAGTTTTCTTTTATTAGCAGGACTCACAACATTGATATGGGCTTTGTGATTCGACCATTTCTGGGCTAGCGGGCCTGCTGGTATTTTAGCGTTTAATTCTGTCATAACCTTAGTAATTTTAAATTTTAAGTTTTAAATTTTAAATTTAGATCGTTGATTCATGCAATTTAAAATCTACAATCTACAATTTAAAATGGTTAGTTTGCCAGTCCAAGCATGAAATAAAGCGGAATGATGCTAAAGCCTGCAGCAATGATGAAAGCGAAAATTTTAGCCAAACATTCCAGTCTTTTTCTCCAAATTTGGTTACAGAAACCGATAGATTGGAAAGCTGACCAGAAACCGTGGGTCAAGTGTAATCCCAAGAAAATACCTCCCAAGATGTAAAGGAAACAGTAGATGATACTTGATTTAAATAGTCCGGAAACCAAAGCATAGGTGTTTTCCATGGTAGTACCGTCCACGTTGATCTCGGTTAAGAGAGGATCTCCGGCAAACTTGATTTTCCACCAGAAGTTCCAAAGGTGAACAAACAAGAAGATCAAAACCAGACCTCCCAAGATGTACATGTTTCTGGATGACCATGTACAATTCCCTGATTGTCTGCGAAGATCGTACTTGATAGGACGTGCGCCTCTGTTTTGAAGAGTCAGGATTGAAGCCAAGATGATATGGATAATGAATCCTATGGCAAGAATCGGTTCTACGATTTTAATGATAGGATTCGTAGCCATGAAATGGGCCCCGATGTTAAATAACTCTCCACTATTATCTACAATCAAAAGTAGATTCAGTGCTAAGTGGACGCACAAAAACGCAATAAGAAAAAGGCCTGATAAACTCAGAATGATCTTTTTCCCGATCGACGATGTTAAGAAATTACTCATAATTAGGTCTATTTATTGATAACTATTTAAATTCTTTATCCGGCACAAAAGTATCTATTTTTCCGTCATTTTAAACGGGTTTATCTATTTTAAAATCATTCTAAATATACAGAATTTTTTCCGTAATGAAATGAGTTATTAAGGTTTATAAAGTTTATAAGGTTCATAAAGTATTTACAGCGTTTTATCCCTTGTACACGATGATTTACAATAAATGTGCCAAGGGGTCTTTTTGTTGTGCGAATACTTGAAATATTACTTTATAAACTCTATTTCAGGATTGCTTTATAAATGACCTCTTGAATTTTTGTACGGATATTGTCTTTGATAAGTTTGTCGTTGAATTCGTTGGGGTAAATCCGGTTGGATAGAAAGATGTAGATTAATTGGTTGTCCGGATCGTTCCACGCGATGGCTCCCGTGAATCCCGTGTGTCCGTAACTGGAACAAGGGGCTTCCTTGCAGGTCGGGCCTGATTTGTTGGGCAAGGTTTCCGGTTTGTCGAATCCGAGACCCCGTCTGTTTTGGTCGAGAGGTAATTGTGTTTGAGTGAAAAGGTCAATAGTCGTAGAATCGATAAGACGTTCCCCCCCGTATGTCCCGCGGTTCAGGTAGACGCTCATGATTTTGGCTAGATCTTCTGCCGTGGAGAACAAACCGGCATTACCGGACACTCCGCCCATAAGTGCTGCGATCGGGTCATGCACGTACCCGTGTAATTGAGATTTTCTGAAAATATCATCTTCATTGGCGGGAACCACTCTTTTCATGTCGAGATTAAAATGAGCGTTGAAGTCCGTGTTATAGGCTCCCAGTCTTTTAAAGAAATGTTTCCGGCAATAAACGTCAAAAGGTGTGGCGGACTGTTCTTCCACGATGTCTTTTAATAGTACGAATCCAAGGTCGCTATACGTGTATTTTTTCTGGGGGAGCAGTTTGGAGTTTAAAATCAAATCGTGAATGGAGTCTTGGAAATGTTTGTGAATGTAGAAATGTGGGGAAACGACCAAATAGCCTTCGCCCCCCGTGAAATTAAACGTGCTGTCCCGGTACGTGAATTTGGGATTCAGGTAAAGTCGATCTCGGAGTTTGCGGGTATTGGTTTTCGTGTATTTTGTCGTGAACAACCGACCTTGCATTTTATCCCAGTCAATGGCGTGCTGGAAGAAAGAAAAAGATGCCCTTAATCCGGCTGAATGTAACAACAATTCCTTGACGGTAATATCTTGCTTGTCGGTTTCCCGAAGAGAGTAAGAGTATCGGACAATCGGGGAGTCGAGTGTTATATATTGCTGGTCATAAAGCATCATGACAGCCGGAAGAGTAGCCGCTATTTTCGTGATGGAAGCGATGTCGTATATGTTGTCGGTCGTGTTTTTCTTTTTTCTATCATACGTGTTGAAACCAAAGGCTTTGTTGTAGACAATATAACCGTCTTTTGCCACGAGAACCTGGCAGCCGGGAGTTGCTTTTGCTTTTATGGCGGCTTGGCATATGCTGTCAATTTTAAGTAGGATCTGTGAATCCATGCCGCAACTTTCCGGCTGGTAATATCCTAACCGCAGTTTCGGGGTGGATAACCCGGTACCGGCGGGATAATAGCGGTTAATGCTCACGGGTAATTTTCCGTTCACGTTGATTCCCCCGAAAATGGCTTGGGCGGCAAATTGTTGTGCGGGAGTGTCGTGTGAATAGCTCACGATGATGGCATCCATGGGAAGGTAGCTGTACAGGTCGATTCCGTAGGGTGTGGCCGGATGGCAGAACACGATGTGTTTTCCTTTCAGTTGCTTGATAATATTGACAAGTTCCATGGTCGCCCCGAATTGCCGGGATGCCGTGTTACGGGCGGCACTGTTATACAGGATAACACAATTGTATTCCGATAGATTGGTAATCAGTTTCTCCACTTTTTCTTTTGAAGCACCAGGAGATAGAGAAAAGTGAGCGCAAGGGGCGTATTTCTCTAGTGTACTCTCGAAAACGGGGGCTTTCCGGTCTCCAAAATTCAATGAGGCAATGCGTAGCGTGTCTAAATGTGTCAACGGGAGCAAGAGACCGTCATTTTTCACGAGAGTAATCGCTTTGGCGTATGTTTCTTGTAATAGAGCTTTGGCTGATGGGGAACTCAATCGTTCGGTTAGCCGGGCGGTATCCACGGGAGCAACATACGGGAGTACGAATTCTGCTTTTGCTTTAAGGACTTTCCGGCATTTTTCGTTGATCATCTCTTCCGTGAGAACGCCTTTTCGGATGGCTGCTTTGATTTTCCTCACGGAAGCTTCCACGTTTTCCGGGAATAACAAAATGTCGTTTCCTGCTGCTAGCGCCTCTACATCAGCCTCTCCGGGAGTTCTTCCTTTGGTGACACCTTTCATGTTCATGGCGTCCGTGAAACACAGACCGTCGAAGTGTAATTTATCGCGTAGCAGGTCCGTGATGATCTGTTTGGATAGAGAAGCCGGGATATTGGCCGTATCGTAGGAAGGTACGTTTAGGTGGGCAATCATGACACCCGGTATCCCAGCCTCGAAAAGTTGGCGGAAGGGGTACAATTCAACCGTGTCAATACGTGCCGCGGAGTGGCGAATCAAGGGTAGTGCCAAGTGGGAATCGACGTCTGTGTCCCCGTGTCCCGGGAAGTGTTTAGCCACGGCCATCACGTGCTGGGATTGCAGGCCTCGCATGTATTGCAGGGTCCGGTTCCCAACCTCTTCTTTCTTTTCCCCGAATGACCGGATACCGATGACCGGGTTTTTAGGGTTAACATTAATGTCGGCCACGGGCGCAAAGTTCACGTGGATACCCATTGTCCGGCATTGCTGTCCGATGGCTGCTCCCAGACGGTAAATCAGATTCGTGTCTCGAATGGCTCCCAACAAGGTCTGGTTGGGAAATTCCATGGCGGGTTTGATCCGCCAGCCGACCCCGTTTTCTGCATCCATACCGATCATGAGGGGTATTTTAGCACTCTGTTGATAGGTGTTTGTCATCAAAGCTTGACTTCGTGGGCTGCCTTGAAAGAAGATGATGCCCCCGATGTGATACTTTTCAATGGTTGCTTCCAGGTGGTTCTCGTACACGCTGTCTTTGTTGCTATAGGCTGCAACCATGATCAGTTGTCCGATCTTTTCATCCAGGCTCATGGTATTCAGCGTTGAATCGGCCCACGAGGACTGAGCCTGACCGTGGAGAGAGGGGAGGAGCATGCAAAATAGTCCGATTACGGGAAGGAGCTTGTGCATGGTAGTTACAAGTTTTAGCGTTAGAGGTTGGTTAAATAAAAGTGCGGCAAACATGAATTGATTGCCGCACTTTTATAGGTGGATTGGAAATTATTTCAATAATTCAGCAATCTTTTGTTTTAATTCGTCACCTCTCAAGTTCTTGGCGATGATTTTGTTGTTTTCGTCTAACAAGATCGTGTGAGGAATTCCGGTTACGCTGTATAATTTAGCAGGAGCTGATTGCCAACCTTTCAAGTCAGAACCATGTTTCCATACCAAACCGTCATCAGCGATAGCTTTTACCCAAGCCTCTTTGTTGTTATCCAAAGATACACCGAAGATTTCTAATCCTTTCGGGTGATATTCTTTGTAGATTTCAACTACATGAGGATTTTCTCCGCGGCAAGGACCACACCATGATGCCCAGAAGTCAACTAATTTCACTTTACCCTTGATGTCATACAAAGAGATTGATTCTCCTTCCGGGGTAGTTACCGTGAAGTTCGGAGCGATTTGACCAATTGCGGTACTTTCTAATTTGGCGATTTGAGCAGCGATAGCTTTACCGTGTGCGGTAGCTTTTGCTTTTTCTCCAAGTAAAGCATATTTTTCTTTCAATTGCTCGTATTCCATTTGTCCCATTCCTGATACGATAACAAAAGTTGAAACGTAAGAGTCCGGGTTTGCTTTAATCAATTCAGCTTCTTTTGCTTGAGCCGCCTCAACCACTTTTTGGAATTGATCTTGGATTTCTTGCATTTTAGCTTGATCCCCAGCTTGGTTAGCTGCTTGGAATTCAGGCATCAATTTTTGTTGTTCTTGTTGAATAGACATATTGAGTGCCATGAATTGGTCATATATTTTTTGACCTTCACTACCGGTTACATTTAATCCGGCTTGTCCGGCATTAACGGTAATATTTGCGTTTTCCAGCATGATCGGTAAGCTGAAACGTTGTCCAACTACCATAATGAAAGCTCCTGTCGGTTCGCTTACTTTACCGGTAAATTCGAATGCTCCGTTAGTGATGTCTGATTTTGCTAACGTGTCAAGTTTCGTCCCATCGAAATTGGCGATGAACGCTTTACCGTCAGGCATCCCTTCGATTGTCCCGGTTACCTTATAACCGCTTTGGGCATTACATGCTGCAAGCGTCATACTTGCTGCAACGATTGATAATAAAAGTTTTCTCATGTGTTTTAGTTTTCTAAATATGAAATATTGTGTCTTTAATGAATCTTAGCTTTCATGAACCAGATTTCTTTAAAGGCAATGTTTATTCTTAATTTTGCGTACTTCTCCAAAATCTGGTTATTTCGGTGAGTTCCGCGCATACCTAAATCAACGGCAACTCCCAACATCAACTCTTGGCGAGCTAGGCGAAGAGGCATTTGGGTTCCGACGGTTAGACCATAAGTGTTTATGTCGGTATAATTGAATCTGAGTTGGGAGCGAGTGAAGTAGGCTCCGGCCGTGTATTTATTTCTTTGCCACCAATAACGTCCGGTTTCGTTGGGTTGTAATGATCCTCCAATGGCTGCTTTATGGTAATCTTGGAATTCCTGATTCGTTCCGAATTCTTCGTAAGCTGACATTTTCTGAAATGTGTAATCTCCTGCAAATACCCATTTCTTATTATATTGATAGGAAGCTCCAACAATCATTCTGAAAGGAAAAAACACCTCTCCATTGTCCCAGCTTTCGTCGTTAACATTTATGATGGCACCGCTTGTATTACTAATTTTATTGGCAACAAAAGTTCTATTTCCATGCAATGATGTTCCAAAATTAAAACTACCTCCAAGCGTTAGTTCTGATTTTTTGGTTAATGGTAAGGGGATTTGAAAGCCTAATGTAAACAAACTACTATTGATGCGAGTTAAGGTTTGTGATTTAAGATAGTATCCACTTGTGGCAGGTTGCATCACAAGAGTTAGACGGTCTTCAACTTTACCAAATACATAAGAGGCATTTACTCCCACTGATAATCGACCAAATTGATAAGCCACTCCTAAATAAGCCTCGTTCAATCCGCCCAATCCCTCTAATTGCTGTACATAAAACATGGTAGGATCCTCAATTAAGGGATAGGAATAGATCAAATCGAACCCTCGGTCTGATCTCTGTATTAAGCCCAGCGAAACGAATGTTTTTTTATATACTCGGAATGCCATGTTTAGTGAGGCATTTTGAGCCACTTTATAGTTGGAATGATCTTTATAAGTAGAAACATCGACGTATTCTCCTGTGACTCCCATTTGGAAATAGAATCTCATTGAATCTAATGCCGTGTAAGATGCCGGGTTTAAGAAGTTGATATTATAATTATCCCTCATGGCAGCAGAAACTCCACCCATTCCTGTATAGGCTCCATAGTTATCAGGTAATAATCCAACTCCGAATTTGGAATAGGGGGTACCCATATTGTTTTGTCCCCATGCTCCGAGGGTAAAAAGTAATATTGCAATGCTTGTAAATATTTTTTTCATACTCATTGTTATAAACGGCAATAATTTTTTTACTAATAGTTTGCGTAATAAATTCGTAATACCGGGGTCTTGTCAACGATAAGCCTTTGGAACGTGAGATTGTTTGCTCCCACAAATGTATTGATTTCATCAACGCCGACTTGTACGGGGCTACCTGCTAAACCGATTAGTAAATTAAGTTCCGGATCTATACCTCCGGTCCCATTACTTACCATACTGTTATAATAATCTGTGATGTCTATTCTATATTTCCGGTCTTCCTTGTAGTTCGGGTTTGTTTCGAGGTACCCGAATACCGAATTACCAGATAAATCGGTTAGCTTACCGGAGATTCTAGAGTATTTATCTAAAGTGAATACTTGAATAGTTGTAGGCTCCGGGATGTCTTCAAAATTATCGATTTGAGGCTCCAGAACAATTTCTACCTTTAAGATTGTCCGGTAGGGATTCACATCCGATTTGAAGGGTAATTTCATCTTTAACATGTACCCGTTCTGACCTTGAATGACGGCTTTGTTTTCTTGGGTATATGGTAAAGGATTGTTCCATGAAACATTGCTAAAACGATCGGATGGTGTATGTTCGATGTTCGTGAATGCGTAATATCCTCCGCTAGAGTAAGCGGCCAAAGGCTGAAACGAGTATGTTCCGGTCTTTACATCCAGATGATAATGACATGTTAGAGACAAGCGTGAACCGTCGATTGGTAATAAAGCCATGTTATCCTTGTCCGGAACGATCGTTAAACCGGCAAAATAACGCATGAAATCCAATGAGTAATTCTGGTTTAGAATGGAATCCTGTCTTCGGATGAGGCTAAAGAGTTCCCTTCCTAGGGCATCATCTAGCTTGAAATACGCTTCTTTATTTCTTTGCGTGAAAAATTGTTTTTCCAACCTGACGCTCAATGTGGCTAATGGTTTCTCTGGGTCATATAGTGGCAGGGTTTCATTACTGTAAATACAGGGATCGTCGAAATCCGTAGGTGGAAAATTCTTCAGCCGATAGACCCGGTAGGTCTGCAAAGTTGCTGTATCTCCTGCCAGAATCTTTGTTTCGTCATACTTAAATGGAAAGGCAAGGGTCAAAGAATCGTAAACGTAATTGTCATCATAATTCGGAATCCCAGTATTCCCACTTCCGATAAGCTGGAAATAAGGAGTGGCAGTTGTAACTCCCGTGGTTTTATCAGTCATTTTCCCTAAAGTGAGCTGATTACTTTCCAACATATTAGTTAATATATTAAGACTTGTAGGAAATGAATCCAGTCGAACGGTGGATGTCTCGATGTCGAAAGTTTCTATATTCACGTAACCCTCGGCGGGGACCATCGTATCTCCAATCGTGTTTAGGTCATTGTTGCATGAATATAGAGCGAATAAAAGACCTGCCAGAAAAACTATTCTCATGTTATAATCTGTTTTGATTTAATCAAGATGCGAAGGTATAACTATTTTCTAAAATACGGAAGAACCTGCGGTCATTTTATCTGAATAAATTGTAAAAAAGAGAAACAATAGATATTTCGTCTTTTTTTTATTGGATTTGTTTTTAAAATGTGTAGTTTTGCCTACTGTTTTTGTAGCATGAAGAGAATTAGAACAAAGTAAATAATTTAAATAACTAGGTAAATAGATAAGTATGAGAACATTAAATTTTTTGGTTCTGGCAGTATTAGGCTTAATCTTTGCTTCTTGTGATGACGACGATCATCTGGGGGATTGGGAAAAATCGGTAGAGTTTGGTGGCGCACCCCGAGAGGCAGCCGTATGTTTTACGGATCCAGCAACCGGAACTGTTTTTGTTAGTTTAGGATTAGGTGCTAAAGGTGCAGAATTTACAGATACGTATTATTTTAATGACGAGGATGAGGGTAGATTAAATTGGAAAAAAGTGACAGGAGAGAATTCTGAATTTCCGGCACCAATGAATACAGGAAAAGGAGAAAACCTTGGTAATGGTCGTCATTCTGCCGTGGCTTTCGTGATTGGAGAATGGGCTTATGTAGGAACGGGTTATGTGCCTGCTTTTTCATTTGGCAATACTGGTGACCAAGAGAATATCCGTGATCGTAAATATTTTAATGATTTCTATCGGTTTAATGTGAAGACAAAACAGTGGGATAAAACTTGGTCTTCTAAAATCGTTGTTAATGGTACAGAGGTAGAAGGTCGTCGGGATGCTATTGCATTTACTGATGGAAAGTATGGATACGTGGGAACGGGTTATGGCGAAGATAATCGGGTATTCAAAGATTTTTATCGGTTTGATCCGAATGCGGGTGCAACCGGGACATGGGAAGAGGTTTCTTTCCCGGGAGAATCTCGTTATGGTGGAACCGCTTTTGTTGTAAATGATGCCGCTTATGTATGTTTAGGAGCTAAGAGTGTTGGAGCTACTTCTAATTATGCTACGGATGTAATAAAGTTTGACTTTGCAACGGGAGTATGGACAAAGATGGATAATTCCTTAACAGATAAACCGGGTGTAAAACAGGATAAGGATTATGACCGGATTCCGCGTGTATATGCTATTTCTTTTGTTTCAAATGCAGGAAATGATGGCGAAGAATACGCTTATGTTGCAACTGGTACAGGAAGAAATCCTAGAACTGTTTGGAAGTATAACCACAAAAAAGATCAATGGCATCAGATGGAAGATTTGTCTAATATGGCAAGTGCTTTGGTTATGGGTGTAGGATTTACTTACAAAGGTTATGGATATTACACTACTGGTGGTGGTAGTGCAGATGTTTATACCAATTTGAACCCGGATACTTGGAGATTTATTCCGGATGTAAAAGAAACTCGTAGAAACGACTATTAATTTAGTTATTCTAAATATTAATTAAAGCTATCCAGACATGGATAGCTTTTTTTTTGTATTAGAATCTGCCTGTATTCAATACTTATAGGAGATTACGATCTAATTTTAATCAATGATTATAATTTATTAATGCCTACCTGATAAACGGAATCTATCAAGATGTATTTGTAATCGTGAAATTTGCACTGGTCGAGGTTATGTTTGTTTGTCTTGCATAGTTCCTCTATGGTTAATGCTGTCGGTAATCTTTTTTCGATGACATTTTCATGACTTAAAATATTTGCGAAGTTGTTTTTAATGTATTGCTCGCTAAATATAAGGCAGATATATTTTATATACCGCAAGTATTCGGGGATAAAATCTTCTTGCCAGCTAAAGGGAATGTAACATCCTTCAATGATCATGTTTTGGGCATTCTCGATGCAAGTTTTGATGATTTCCTTGACGATGGGCCATAAATGACTCGTTAATTCTGACTCGTTACTTTCCGGGTTTAGGGGACATTGCCCGCTTCTGATAAGTCCCATTTTTAAATGGTCTATGGATAAATAGGGATATTTGTATTTCTCCAGTAGTCTTTGAGCTAGTAATGTTTTACCAGTATGGGTATCTCCCGCTATTAATATGATCATTTTTACGATGTTATAGTTTTATCCTGTTGTTGTTTTATTTCTTTATGATTTTGTAAATATATGAATAAAATTGAAAACTTAAATAGGGGGATAATTTCCGTTATGTATTCGTTATTCTATCGTTGAAGTATGGCTTTATAGGAACGGACAATTAACGAGGAGGTAACTGGATATAGAACAAGTATGTAAGTTTTGGTATGCAGGAAAAAGAGTGATGGAGTTGATAATATCATGCGGGAGAGAGATTTTTGGGAGGGTAAAAGAATGAATAGAATGAAGATGCGAACTTTTTTATTATCTTTATCCCCGAAAATATATGTTTATCGAATGAAGAAATTTGGCGTTATTATATTCTTCTGTTTGGCGACATTGGGGGTGTCGGCACAATGGAATACGGCAAATATGTTGCGAGTGGGGAAGAGTGCGATCATGTTTGACGACTACGTGAGTGCGATCGAGAATTTCAATAATATTATACGGATAAAGCCCTTTTTATCCGAACCTTATTTTTTCCGGGGACTGGCAAAGTTGAACTTGGATGATTTCGAAGGAGCTATCCGGGATTACACGCAGGCGATTGAGCTGAACCCGAACTATTTCCATGCTTATATGTACCGGGGGATTGCCTATCATAATATGAAACAGTACGAGGAGGCCATGCATGATTATAACACGGCGATTGCGATCAATCCGGGAGAGGCTTACGTGTATGCGAACAGGGCAATTACCGAGGCTGATATGGGAGATTACAAGGCGGCGGAGAAGGATTATTCGAAGGCGTTGATTATCGATAAAAATTTATTACCGGCATATTTGAACCGGGCAATCATGCGGGAGAAACTGGGTGATCAAGAAGGAGCCATCGCGGATTGTAACATGGCCATCAAATTGAATATGTTCTCGGATGATGCTTATGGTTTGAGGGGATATTTAAGGTTTCAAGCAAAAGAGTATCACGACGCGATAGAGGATTACAACAAGGCTTTGAAGATTAACCCGGAAAACAAGCGGATTCTTATGAGCCGGGCGATTACGTGGTACGAGATGAAGAAATATCCCGAGGCTTTGGAGGATTACACGGCAGTCTTGAAGGTGGATAGTACTTACGCGTATGCTTATTATAACCGGGCTTTGTTGAGGTCGGAAATCGGGGATGTGAATAATGCCATTCAAGATTTTGACCAAGTGTTGGAAATGAACCCGGATAACATACTGATTTATTTCAACCGCGGGTTGTTGAAGATGGAGATCAAGGATTACGAGGGAGCTTATAACGACTTTTCTCAAAGTATATCAATATACCCGGATTTCGTGAAGGCGTATCTGGCAAGGGCTGCGACGAGCATGGATATGCGGGATTACGATGCGGCCGAAAAGGACCGTTACAAGGCGGAGGAGATCATGGATCGGTATCGACGGATGAAAGACGGAGACCAGAATGCCTTGGTAGATACCACAGAGAATTTTAAGCGATTGATAGATATAAACTCCCGGGATGACCGGATGAAAGACGTGATTAACGGACGTTTGCAAGACCGGAACGTGATTATCGAATTGCAGGATATGTTTATCGTGCAATACCTGTCGCTGGATACGTTGCGGAAAGGGAAAGTGCAATATTTCGACAAGCGGATCATGAAGTTTAATCAGGAGCATAATTATAACCCGGCCTTGACTGTTTCAAATAAGAAATTTAATTACCCGAGGGAATTCGAGGATAATTATATCGAGAGTTTGTCTTCGGATATTCGGAAAAACAAGAATGTCACGGATGCTTTGTTGCTGCGTGGGTCGTTGTATCTGAACCGGGGAGATTACACGAAAGCGATCGAGGATTTCCGCGCGGTGTTGGAGCGTGACCCGAATCATCTGTTCGCTTTGATGAACTTGGCAAGCGCCCGTTCCCGGATGTACGATTACATCGAGTCGATAGAAGAGAAGACTTCCCGTGTCGTGGGTGAGGAGAAAAAAGTGGAGCGAAACGTGGATTATTCTTTGGTGCTGGAGGGGAATAACAAATGTTTGGAGATTGATCCGGAGTTCGTTTTTGCCATGTTTAATATTGCTAACGTGTACGCCAAGAGCGGTGAGATTCAGAAAGCAATTGATATGTACACGAAAGTGCTGGAAGTGGATAAGGATATTGCCGAGGCTTATTTTAACCGGGGCTTACTCTATATATACCAAGGAAACCGGAGTGCTGCTAACGTGGATTTGAGTAAGGCCGGGGAGCTTGGATTAACGGATTCTTACAGTATCATCAAGCGTTATTGTTCGGTGGAGGAAGAGTAAGAGGAGATAGAAGTTCATAAGGTCTATAAAGTTTATAAGGTTCATAAGGTTGGTGGAGCCCTGCGAGGCTCTTTGGTTACGGTTACTGGGGCAGCCGGGGGGCCTTGTGTGGTTGGAATCTAAAATTTAAAATCTACAATTTTTTAATTCTCCATTCTTTGGGGTAGTAGTTATTTACCCGGTTGCCGACTTCTTTTACCCAGCCTAGCCCGATGCCTTTGTAGGTGATGAGAATCCATTCCCCTTGAGGGGCCTCGAAACGGATGTCTTCTTTGCGTAGGAATTGGAGGGCCGTGGAGAGGTCCACTTCTTGACGGGTAACGTGTTTTTGTTGCAGTTTGTGGTATAGAGCCAGAGCGTGGGCGGGTTTCGTCTTCCCTTTAATACATTCTCCGATTTCACATCCTTTATAAATGACCCCGGCTTTGGAGGAAAGGTATTGGATAAATTCGGCGTGTTGTTTGGGAAGGATGCCTAATGTTTCTCCCGCGATGTAAGGCGTGTATTTTGTCATGTCCGGCAGGAGGGGGAGGATGTCTGCCGGGAGTTTGACTGCGGGGGACGGGGTAGCTCGCTTTTCTTTTTTCATGGTAAAGGGTGTCCCGTCATTTTTTTGAATGACTCCCATGAATAAACCTTCTCCGCTAGTTTTGTGCGGGTAGAAATGGTACCCGTGGAGAGGAGAGGGGGACGGGGTGATGGCTGTAAAATTATGCCGGATTTCAACGGATGATGCATCGAACGTGGTTAAAATCCAGTTTAATATATCTTCATTTTCTCCGGGGTTGTAAGTACACGTGCTATACACGAGATAGCCCCCGGGGGCGAGAGCATCCCACACGTCGGAAAGTATTCTTTTTTGACGCTCTTCGCAAAGACGCAGATTATTCTCGCTCCATTCCATGATGGCTTTTTCGTCTTTCCGGAACATACCTTCCCCGGAACAGGGTGCATCCACGAGAATCATGTCGAACGCTCCCTTCATTCCCGTGAAACGATTGGGGTCGCTGTTGGTGACAACAATATGATCATATCCCCATTTAATAATATTTTCTTTGAGAATGGAGGCTCTTGATTTGATTACTTCGTTGGAAACCAGTAGTGAATCCTTGGGCAGATTGTTTGCCAGTAACGTGGATTTGCCACCCGGAGCTGCGCATAGGTCGAGAACCCGGAGAGGGGTATCCCCGCTTATCTGCTGAAGAACGACTTGCAGAAACATGGAGGAGGCCTCTTGCACGTAATAAGCTCCCCCGTGTAGCAACGGGTCGGAGGTGAACGAGGGACGTTCCTTCAAGTAGTATCCATTACTGCACCAGGGTACTTGTCGGGAAAGTAATTCAGAGAAGGGGAGATCGGTGTTTGCTGTTTTCTCCGGGTTTAACCGGATGGAAGTGGGGGACTCCGAAACTAACGCTTGGAAAAAGGTTTCCGATTCGTTCCCAAGGAGCTGCTGCATCCTTTCTGTAAATGCTGGCGGTAATGAGATCATAGACACTTTGGATTAATGGGGCAAATTTAGTGATTTATTTCCTGATATATTTTACCTTTGCGAGAGAAAAGAGATCGTGGAGTTGATTAATAGACAGAAATAGAATGATTGAGATTAACGAAAATTTTAGTTTAAAGGAATATAACACGTTTGGTATAGACGTGACTTGTAAATATTTTGTGAAGTGTGATCAAGAGAGCGAATTATTGGAATTTGTGGGATCATACGAGTTAGACCCGGAGGAAATTCTACTTTTGGGAGGGGGAAGTAACTTCTTGTTCACGGAGAACTTTGACGGGGTTGTCTTTTATCCCGTGATGCAAGGGTGCGAGATCGTGAGGGAAGATGATAAGTACGTGTTTGTCCGGGTAGGAAGTGGTGTTGTGTGGGATGATTTCGTGGCGTGGGCTGTCGAACACGGGTACGGAGGGGTGGAGAATCTTTCACTGGTTCCCGGCCATGTGGGAGCAACCCCGGTGCAGAATATCGGGGCTTACGGGATGGAAGTCGGGGAATGTATTGACCGGGTGGAAGCCGTGGATATCGTGAAGGGTGAAAGGGTGACGATTGATGCCGAAACATGTCGTTTCAGTTACCGGGACTCTATTTTTAAACATGAGTGGAAGAACCGTTTTCTAGTAACGTATGTCACTTTCCGTTTGGCAAAACATCCCGAGTTTAGATTACATTACGGGAGCGTGAAAGATGAAGTAAACCGTTTGGGTGAACTTTCGTTAAAAACGATACGGCAGGCCATTATTCGCATACGGGAGGCTAAATTGCCGGACGTGAAGGTATTGCCTAATGCCGGGAGTTTTTTTAAAAACCCGATGGTTGAACGTGCAGTTGCGGATGCCTTGCTGGAAAAGTATCCCGCGCTGCCGATTTATACCGTGGATGAAGGGCACGTGAAATTGGCTGCCGGGTGGTTAATCGAAACTGCCGGGTGGAAGGGAAAAGTTGTCGGCAATGCCGGGGTACACGACAAACAAGCGCTGGTGTTAGTGAACACGGGCGGGGCAACTGGCATAGAAATTGCACATTTAGCTAACGAGATAAAGAAATCCGTGTTCCTTCAGTTTGGAGTATGGTTGGAACCGGAAGTAAACGTGATATAAAAGTGATATTAAAAATTCTGTGATTGACGATTCAATGATTAGGAGATTAAAAGGAGGGGTGAGGTTGTGGGTGGAAATCACGTAATCGCAAATCATTAAATCACTCAAACGATAGGATCTAAAATTAGAACGGGATGGTAAAATATTCGGAAGAGATAGATATTCGGGGGCATTATACGGATTTGGAAGGACGCTTGATCATGAAGTCCTTGTGCGATCTGTTTAATGACGTGGCGAACGTACAGACTTACGCGCTGAAAATAGACGTGCCCACGTTGAACGAGCAAGGATTGACATGGATGCTGCACAAATTACATATTTTGATTAACCGGATGCCGGAACAGGGGGAGAACGTGACGTTGGAAACATGGCCGTCGGGTATTGATCGTTTATTCGCGATTCGTGATTTTAGAATGGTGGCAGGAGAAGAGGTTTTATTGCGGGCTACTTCAGAGTGGATGGTGATAGATGTAAATCGTCGCCGTCCCGTGCGTTTGCCGGCTTGCGTGACGGAGACCGCCGCTTTCTGCGTGGATGGTATTCGGGAAATTCCTTTCGAGTTGGATACGAAAAAAATGCCGATAGACTTCGAAAGCACCCGTCGTTTCACGGCAACATACGATAATATCGATTTCAACAAGCACGTCACTCAAGCCACGTATGTGCGCTGGGTTACTAATTCTTTGTCTTACGAGTTCTTGAAGGACCACGAGATCACGGAGTTGGAAATTATTTACGAACATGAAGTGTTACCGGATAGTGTTGTGTGTGCCGGATGTCATGTTGAGGAGGAAGAAAATTGTGTGAAAGTATATCACCAAGTGAGAAATGAAAGTTTGGATAAAACGCATTGTTTTGCTGTTAGTTACTGGAAAAAGCGGTAAGAATTGGGTATATCTTTTACTGTTTATTTCGTGAAATTCGGGTTAAAATACCGCTTATTTGTTTTGCGATAACGAGAAAATACTATATATTTGCGCCGTTAAAAAATGCCCAAGTGGTGAAATTGGTATACACGCTACTTTGAGGTGGTAGTGGCCGTTCGGCTGTGCAAGTTCGAGTCTTGTCTTGGGCACAAATACCCTTCCTAATCGATTGATTTTGAAGGGTATTTTTGTTAAAGAGAATCCCTGTTGGAATGATTACGATTTTGGATATCGTTTTCTTTAAAGCCTGTTTAAATTTTGTTGAACAAACTTTTGTCGTTGTTTGATTACCTCTAGGTCATGCCAATGTTCCTTCAATGTTCCTATATGTCTTCGTCTTGATTCGTGCCGCGTTTAAATGTGTTTCCTCCGGCGATCACTCGCAAGTGACACGGAGAAAGCACGGAGAAGACACGGAGAAAACCTAGCCAAACAATAGAGTAACAGCGTATTATAGGAGTAATAAAGCACTTGTTGGAGGATAACTATCTTATAGCGAGATGGTTGGTCTGAAAAATACATGTAAATTCGAGAAATTCTCTTCCTGCAAGGTCGTTAGATAAATCCTTTTTGACGGGGCAGTCTAAAAAGTCCTGCTTGTATTTGCCAACTACCCCCTCCAGCTCCCCCTTACACAGGGGGAGAGCTGATTACCAAGCGGTTTGGGGCTGTCCGAAAAGTCATTTTTTAAACTCCCTCCCGGCTTCGCCGTACTCCCTCTATAAACAGAGGGAGAGTTGAAATACTCCCTGTCTTCGGGAGAAGTCACCAGCTCCTCCTCTGTTTATAGAGGAGGTGGCACGAAGTGACGGAGGAGTTTTTTGATGATAAAATGACTTTTTGGACAGCCCCTTAGTGGGGGTAGTTGTTTAAAATTGACTTTTTGAGACAGTCCCATTAGTTTCGCCTTTATATTGTATGATGGCGTGAATTGAGGTTTTTTCTTTACTTTTGCCTGCGAGATAAAAATTAATATATATTTTCAGTACATCGAACATGCTTAATATGGCTGATCGACGTTACTCGGAATGATATAAATACGTGTTGGATTGTCGGAAAAAGAAACGAGAGAGAATGAATAATCAGAGTTATGGAAGAAAAAATAAAAACTCTTTTCAAACAATATAGTGGTAGTGATGCACGGCGAGTGGAGCCGTTGCCGGTGTCCGGTTCGGCCCGGAGATATTACCGGGTGTTTACGGGAGACCGGACATACGTGGGTGTGTACCACGAGAATTTGCGGGAGAATCGTTTGTTCGTGGATTTTACACGGCATTTTGAAAAATCCCGTTTGCATGTTCCGCACGTGTATTGTGTTTCGGAGGACGGGTTTTCTTATTTACAGGATGATCTGGGGCCGGATATGTTGCTGGATGTCGTGGAGCGGGAGCGAGAGGGTGAATTCCTGAGCGAGCATACCATGGAATTGTATCGGAAAGCCTTGTCCGAGTTGTTGAAATTCCAGTTGGAGGGAGGAAAGGGACTGGATTATTCGGGATGTCTGCCTCGTCCTGTCTTTGATGAACGTTGTATCCGGTGGGATTTGAACTATTTTAAATATTGTTTTTTGAAATTGGCGGGAGTGGAGGTCGACGAGGATCGGCTGGAGAATGATTTTGATCGGTTGACGGCGAAACTGGTCATGGCCGGGACGGATGGTTTCATGTTCCGGGATTTCCAGTCCAGAAATATCATGGTTGTTGATAACGAGGTGTATTTTATCGATTACCAGGGAGGAAGGCAAGGGGCTTTGCACTATGACGTGGCGTCCTTATTATATGACGCGATAGTGAAAATTCCTGAAAGTCAAAAGGAAGAATTATTAGATTTCTATATCCGGGAATTGACGGAGAGCGAGCCGGGATTCGCGGAAAAGTTCCGGGAAATATATTATCATTTCGTGCTGGTGCGTTTGTTACAGGCTATGGGTGCGTTTGGATTACGCGGTCTGCACGAGGGAAAACCTCATTTTATTGACTCGATTGTTCCCGGTTTGCAGGGGATTCGCACGTTGTTTGAATCCGGCAAGCTGGAAGGAGAATATCCCGAGATTCAGTATGCTATCCGAATGGCTTTTGAAAAATACTTTGTACCTTTGCACCCTGAAAGTAAAGAATAACCATTAAAATAATAGACAGATATGAACACTGTTGCAGAACAAGTAGCGTCACATTTGCTACAGATCAAAGCGATAAAATTAGAGCCGAATCACCCTTTTACATGGGCTTCCGGGTGGAAATCTCCCATTTATTGCGATAACCGGAAGACGTTGTCTTACCCGGAAGTACGTACGTATATTCGGGACCAGTTCGTGAATTTGATTAAAACAAAATACCCACAGGTGGAATTGATCGCCGGGGTGGCTACCGGTGCTATTGCCCAAGGAGCTTTGGTTGCACAGGAATTGGGGTTGCCGTTCGTGTACGTGCGTTCTGCTGCCAAGAATCACGGGTTGGAAAATCTGATTGAAGGTGAATATAAAGAAGGTCAAAAAGTGGTCGTGGTGGAGGATCTGATCTCTACCGGGGGGTCCAGCTTGCAGGCCGTGGAGGCGTTGAGAAATGCAGGATGTGACGTGTTGGGAATGGTGGCTATTTTCACCTATGGATTCCAGAAAGCGATAGATAATTTCACGAATGCTCATTGCGTACTGGATACGTTGAGTGACTACAACGCCATGATTGACCTGGCCCAGAAGACCGGGTACGTGCAGGAGAGCGATGTGGCCAAGTTGAAGGAGTGGCGTCTGAGCCCGGAATCTTATAAATAAAAGGTATGGCAACACGAGTTGTTAGTGACGTTCAGAAAATAAATAGTGCGATTGCAGACGTGTACGCGTTTCTTTCTGATTTCTCGAAGATCGGAAAATTGATCGAGACGGCTCGCCAGATGGGGGCCGGTAATCAAATGCCGGAACTGGCTGACAAGATCGAGGACGTTCGCACCACGGAAGATTCCTGCACTTTTATGGTAAAAGGCGTTGGTGAAATGGGAATGAAAATCGTGGAGAGGGAAGAACCGAAATTGATTAAACTGGAGGGGGATGGACGTTTGCCTTTTGAATTTCAAGTATGGATTCAGTTGTTGGATAACGGCCCTTATGATACCCGGTTACGAATAACGGCAGAGGCGGAGTTGAACATGATGATGAAAATGTTGCTGAAGGGGAAACTGGAAAAGGGAATCAATCAACTGGCAGAAGGTCTGGCAAAAATTCCTTACGGATATATACGATAATAAAAAAGCTCTTCATCGTGAAGAGCTTTTTTGGTTATTTGGATAGATCGTCAAAATCAATGTCGTCAAATTTGTTTGTTTCAACTTCTTCTTGGACTGCCATTGTTTCTCCGTTAAGAGCTGCTTTGATGTAAGCGACAGCGTTGTCAAGCCCCTCTGCAAATTTATCAAAGTCTTCTTTGTATAAAAAGATCTTGTGCTTTTCGTAATTCTGAGAACCGTCTTTTTCGAGTTTCTTTTTGCTTTCAGTAATCGTTAGATAGTAATCGTTATTACGAGTAGCTTTTACATCAAAAAAATAAGTCCTTTTCCCTGCTCTCACCGGTTTTGAATAGATCTCATCCCGATCATTCATTTCCATACCGTCATTCTTTTCGTAACCTTCCATGTTTAAATTAAAATTATTAATTAGACTTTGCGTTTCAAAAGTAGGAAAAATAATATAACAACATCCATTTTTGTAATATTTTTTTCTCCTTGTCTATCAATATCTTACTTTACTGAAAACGTTTTAAAAAGCGTGTATTTGTTTGAAATAGGTGTAATAAATTGGTAATCATTGTGTTGGTCTGGATAAGGTAAACGAGAGACGGTTGTTTTCGCCAAGTACAATAAAAATGAATTTTACCGGTTCATGGGTAGGTGGTTATATAGTGTGATGATGAATATTGTTTCCGGGGCATTTTGATACATAGTTGTACAAAACGAATAAAACCGTATCTTTGTATGTTTTAAATTCGTAAATTTCAGACAATGGAGACAGTAGTAAGTGGAATTAGGCCTACGGGTAATTTGCACCTGGGAAATTATTTTGGTGCGGTGAAGAATTTTCTAAAAATGCAGGACGAGTATAAATGTTTCTTTTTTATTGCCGATTGGCACTCGTTAACGACGCATCCGCACCCGGGTAACGTGGTGGAGAACGTGCGGAAGATTCTGGCGGAGTACCTCGCTTGTGGTTTGAATCCAGAGAAGGCGACAATTTACGTGCAAAGTGATATAAAGGAGATTGCCGAGTTGTATTTGTATTTAAACATGAATGCTTATCTTGGCGAGTTGGAGCGCACGACTACTTTTAAGGAAAAGGCTCGTAAACAGCCGGATAACGTGAATGCAGGTTTGTTGACCTATCCCACGTTGATGGCCGCGGATATTATTATACACAGGGCTCATAAAGTGCCTGTCGGAAAAGATCAGGAGCAAAACATGGAGATGGCCCGGAAATTTGCCCGGAGATTTAATACCATATACGGGAGTGAGTTGTTTCCGGAACCGGCATCTTTCTCCTACACGGGAGAAGGAATCAAGATTCCGGGGTTGGATGGTTCCGGGAAGATGGGAAAATCAGAGGGAAATGCTATTTATCTGGTTGACGATGCTGCAACAATACGTAAAAAGGTGATGAAAGCCGTAACCGATAGCGGGCCAACCGAGCCGAACAGCGTGAAACCGGAGGTGATCCAGAATTTATTTACCTTGATGGATGTCGTTTCTTCGAAAGACACGTATGATTATTTCAACGAGAAGTATAATGATTGTGAAATTCGTTACGGAGATTTGAAAAAACAGTTGGCGGAAGATATTATTAATTTCTGCTCTCCGATTCGGGAACGAATCATGGAATACGCTGCTAACCCGGATAATCTGGATAAGGTTGCTGCGGCCGGGGCCGAAAAAGCAAGGGCTAGTGCGGCAACTACGATGAAAGAAGTGCGTAAACTTATCGGTTTCCGCTAGTAGTATAAACATAGAATTGAAAATTGAAATGCCCTGTCATTTTCAATTTTCAATTTTCAATTTTCAATTGTTATGTACGAATATATAAAAGGTGAATTAGTGGAGGCAACTCCGGCAAATGCGGTTGTTGATTGTGGCGGGGTCGGGTATTATATTCATATTTCGGTTAATACTTATTCTAAGATCGCTTCCCAGAATCAGGTTATGCTTTATATTCACCAGATCGTGCGGGAAGATGCTCATTTGTTGTATGGTTTTTTTTCTAAGGAGGAGAGAAGTTTGTTTCGGGCATTGATTTCTGTTTCCGGAATTGGCGCTAACACTGCGAATGTCATGTTGAGTTCAATGTCGGTGGAGGAGATAACTGGAGCGATACTTACAGAGAATGTAAATGCTATAAAGAGCGTGAAGGGAATAGGTGTGAAGACTGCTCAGCGTGTTATTATAGAGTTGAAGGATAAAGTAGGTAAAGAGGGTGTTCCTGTAGAGGGGTTGAGTCTTTCTACGAGTGCGGTTCGGGAAGAAGCACAAGCTGCTTTGGTGATGTTGGGCTTTGCTCGAGCCCAGGTGGCGAAGACGTTGGACAAGATTTTGGCTTCGGAAAAGGTCGAAACAGTTGAGAATCTTATCAAGTTGGCTTTAAAACATTTGTAATTTCACTATCTCCTGTCGGTGTTTTCCTCGGCGCTAGTTCGCCGTTGGGCTATACCATGAACATAGCATATACATAGCATATACATGGCATGAACACTGGCGTGTGTGGTTGTCGAGTTCTTGGAGAGCAGTTGTCGAGTTCTCGTGGTAGCCCGTTCCCCTTTTAACCCCGAGCAAGGGGTGATGACAGGGTGCGAACGGGTAGAAGACAGGAGTTAAAGGCGTATCAAATTCGAATCAAGGACGAATCAAAGACGTTCACGGGTGTCCATGAAAGGTGCTTGCCGGGCGA
>NZ_JBCOSQ010000065.1:0-26162 GCF_040920905.1 Butyricimonas sp. RTP31003st1_G1_RTP31003_210430
CCATAATAATTCATTTTTGAAAATTGCATTACAAAAATAATCAATTCGGAATTTACACACTTTTTGAAACACTATCGATTCAGGTACTTTTCAAAACCGGGGGTATCTCCCAGCTTATACCCTTTCTCGGGAATCCATTTTGCATAAATCGTATCGTAAACGGCATGAAGGTTTTCATACGGTCCTTGGTAGCGGAAGATTGCATATTTCCCGCCGGGAATTTCTTTTACTCCCACCTCTCCTTTCGGTTTCCCGACACGGGGTAACACGAGGCACACGGACGTGCGCAATTTATCCTGTTCCGTCACTTTCGGATCATCATGGTACACGCAGAGGAACTCCACATCCGGGGCAAAAAGATTTTCCTCCCGCACGTAATTCCATAGTTTTTGCCATGCGGCACAATAATCCAACTGGTTATATGCACCTGTCAGCCAAACGTAAATCACTTGTTTCGGGGCCAACACCTGTTCTTCAAATTCTAGTTTCAAATCGGGTCTTACTTCTACTGGTTTCATAATCGTGTAATTTTTATTATTACGGTATCCATTCGGCGAAATACCATAGAATTGCTTGAAACTTTTCGACAAAGAAGAAGGCACGTCATACCCGACCCGATAAGCAATGTCCTGCACGGACAAATCGGAATAGCGTAACAAGCGAGCTGCAGTCTCGACACGTACCCGGGTGATGAAAGCCCCGACAGGCTCTCCCAGAAAGGCTCGCACGATCCGGTGGAAATGCCAGGGAGAAAAACCGGACATCTCGGCTAACATCCCGAGATCGATATTCTCATCCAGATGATTATTGATATATTCCACGATCACGTTGATCCTTTTCAAGTACTCTTCTTTCGTTGTCAATTTCTGTTCCATATTTTTTTGTATTTCGAGACAAAGGTAAGACCCTGAATTGGGAGAGACTTTTCCGATCTTGCTAAATTAGTTTGTAAGGTTCTCTACACCTCCCCCTTCACAAATTGAAAGTCCAGCCAATAAGTTGCCCGCTTTGCCGTGAATTTCAAAATGCAATAAGTCGGGTCGTTCACCCCGCCCGGGAAATGCTCAATAAACCAATCCTGCCACAAGGCTTTCTTCTCTGCCTCATCGGTAACAATCTCGATGTACCCGGTCAACACGACACTGTTAATCTCCTTCTGGAAACACACTCCCGCTTTAGGATTCACCCGAAAGTGTTCTGTTTTCTCGGAATGCGTTCCCGTAGCAAACCAGATTGTAGTTATCCCTTCCGCTTTCACCTTCGACATCGGCACAGGACGGGGAAAACCATTTTCGTCAACAGAAGTCAGTACCACACTTTCGCATTGCTCCAGTAATAATTCCGCTTTTCGTTTCAATTCTTCCATATATCCATTTTATTAATTATAAATACAAAAGTAGAGTTCCGGGAAAAGAATCTTTTGTAAAAAATCGACTTTTATTCCCCCAAATAAGTAATCGGAGTATCTGCCGGCAAGGACGTGAAAACCATCGGGGAACTACCCGACAATTTCTTGAACTCCTTCACCAAGTGAGAAGAATCATAATACCCGCAATCAACCGCCACGGAAAAGAGGTTATTCCCGGAAACCTGACGAAGTACATCCATTGCCCGACGAAATTTCACGACCCGGCTATACTCTTTTGGCGTGTAACCCGTGGCATGTTTAAAACGACGTTCAAAATGACGTTGACATATACACACCCGACTCATCAACTCCCGAACAGGCAACAATCCCCCGGCCTGACGGATCACCCCGGTTGTCCACACGATTTGCTTGTCAACCTCTTCGGCATATTTTAACCGGGATATCAGAAAAGTTTCGATCACTTGCAACCTTTCCTCCAGCGTACTTTTCTCCCTTAAAAGAGAGGCGAACTCTTCATGAAAAAGAAATCCCACGTCTCTCAAATGAAGTCTCTGCCCACTCAACTCCCCTAAAGGCTTTTTCGTGAAAATAGTCAACCCGCAAGGAGTGAATCTGACCCCGATCATGTGTAGTGATCCGGCACAAACCGACAACTCCGAGTAAGTCTTCATCGCTCCCACGAAATAACCGTGTAAAGGATCAACACCAAACCGATTTTTATCCTCTAGGTTACGTGCATCATCCAAGTTAAAAATGAAATCGGTACAACCATCAGGCAAAATTTTCATCTTCTCACCTATTTCCGGTGAGCCTTTCACCTCCCAATATTTGTCTATATAAGGAGATAACACAGGATGAGGGGGATATTCTTGGTACATGGGTTCGATTATTGGTATCAAGGCAAAGCTACTAAAAAAATCCGGGACGACCATACCATCTCCAACACAGGCATCATTTGGAGAAAAGTCCCTTCCACAGGTAACTTGGGGAGAAATTCCACAACTGGGGCAAAATTTTCCACAATTGTGAGATTCGAACAAATACACGTACAAACTGTTTTTCAACACGTTATCATTTTACCACACGAATGGCACGGGCCTTGTCTCTATTTAGGCATAGAATAAAACATCAAAACAAAAAACTATGAGAACGTTTATTTTTTTAGCAGTCAGTTTGTTTTCCATCGCCTTCCTCGGAAGTTGCGTGGAAAGTTCACAAAAATATAAAGCTTTGCAAGCAAAAGCAGATTCTCTACAAGCCGTTAGCAACGGACAAAGTGACGAAATGGATAAACTTTTAGCAGATCTGAATGACATTTCCGCCGGAATGCAATCTATCCGCGAGGCCGAACACATTCTGGCCATCGAATCACAGAGTGACACGAAAAACAGTAAGAGTAAAAGCCAGATTACCGCTTTAAAAAATGACGTACAAGCGCTTTCTGACGCTATCGCCGGTTACAAAGAAAAAATTGCTAAACTGGAAGGGACTAACAAAAGACAATCCGCTGAATTCAAGAAATTAATCGCCGGGTTAAACGAAGAGTTAGCCATCAGAGATCAAAAGATCAATGAAATCAACCAGATTTTGGCTGCCAAAGAAAAAGAACTAGGTATCAAGACTCAACAAATAGCAGAACTAAACCAAAACGTGAGCAATTTGCAGGAGGAATCGACCGCACAAAAGGAAATGATTTCCGGTCAGGACAAATCGCTCAACACGATCCACTATCTGTTAGGTTCCAGAAAGGGGCTAAAAGAAGCTAACGTGATCTCAAGACAAGGAATCTTCTGTCCGCCGATCGTTTCTTCTCAAGCTCAAAATGCAAAATTCGTGGATGCCGATATGCGTGAATTGACATCCATCCCGTTAAACTCCAAGAAAGCAAAAATCCTTTCCGTTCACCCAAGCGAATCATACGCATTGGAAACCGGGGATGACGGTATGCAGACTTTGAAGATTAACAACCCGAGTGCATTCTGGAAACAAACAAAATACTTGGTAGTGATGATCAACGAATAAGGAAAGATTCACACACTCATATACACACAACACACACAGGTAAGGTGTTCGGGGTCCTCCCGGACGCCTTTTTTCATGCCCGTTTGTTTTTTCCCTTTATTTTACCGTTATTTGTAATAACCTAATTATACGGATCCATGAAAATAGCCTTGCTCACCTTGTTATGTGTTATCGCTAGCAATGAACCGGACTTCGTCAGCCAGCAAAAGAAATATCCCCGGGTACGAAACGCCTACCACGAAAAAGAGGCATTACTGACCCGAAGATTAAAAGAACACAACCTTTCGTTGGATAACCTGAATATTCTTATCATGGCGTATAAAACAGAATGTATCATGGACATCTATGCCAAGAAACGGGAAGACAAGGTGTATAAAAAGATTACAACGTATAAGATATGTGCCCGTTCCGGATCTCTCGGCCCAAAACGTCGTCAAGGAGACTTACAAATCCCGGAAGGTTTCTACCATATCAACCACTTTAATCCCACGAGTAACTATCATCTCTCTTTGATGATCAATTACCCGAACCATTCAGATAAGCTGAAAAGCAAAGCCTCCCATCTCGGGGGTAATATCTGTATTCATGGAAATTGCGTCACGGTGGGCTGTCTTCCCATGACAGACGATAAGATCAAGGAAATATACATCTACGCCATACAAGCCCGTCAATCCGGCCAGGAAAAGATACCCGTGTACATCTTTCCTTTTAAATTCTCGGACGAAAAGAATAAAAATTACAGCGAAACCTATCGTGCCTATCCAAACATATTAGATTTTTGGAAAAATCTCGAAACAGGGTATAATCTATTTATCAAGGATTTAAAGGAGTTAAATATCTCCGTGGACAAACTCGGTAACTATCAATTTTCCAAATAACGGAATAACCTGTCTCTAAAAACACTACCTTAGTGCCTTATTACAAAAGGAGACAGCAATATGCTATTCAATAAAAACGAAAACAAACCGGCATCCTCCATCGAGGAAAAAATCAAACTCTATCGTCGTCAGGGTCACATTGTTCCCCCCCGAAAGATTATCAAGAACGCGGAACAGATAAAAGGCATCCGCGAAAGTGCAAAAATCAACACGGCCGTGTTGGATCACGTGGCGGCTAACATCCGGGAAGGAATGTCAACCGAGGATATTAACACGCTGGTATACGATTTCACCGTGGCACACGGGGCTATCCCCGCACCGTTGAATTACGAGGGTTTTCCCAAAAGTGTATGTACTTCCATTAACGAAGAAGTATGTCACGGAATACCGGACAAGAATATCATTTTAAGAAGTGGTGACATTATCAATGTTGACGTTTCCACTATATACAACGGTTACTTTTCAGATGCATCCCGTATGTTCATGATCGGGGAAGTTGCGGAAGATCGCCAAAAACTGGTACGTGTCACGAAAGAATGTCTGGAAAAAGGCATCGAGGCCGCACAACCCTGGCGTTTTCTCGGAGACGTGGGCGCCGTGATCCAGGAACATGCTGAAAGTAACGGGTACTCGGTTGTCCGGGAATTCTGCGGACACGGGGTCGGCTTAAAATTCCACGAGATTCCGGAAGTGGAACACGTGGGAAGACGGGGTACGGGAATGCTGCTCGTTCCGGGCATGATCTTCACGATCGAACCGATGATTAACATGGGAGAACGGGATATATTCATCGATGAAGATAATGATTGGACGGTTATTACCGAAGACGAACAACCTTCCGCTCAATGGGAAAACACCATATTAATCACGGAAACCGGGAACGAAATATTAACCTGGTAACCCGTTTAACATGGCTTGCGAACAAATACCTTCCCCCCTGGTTGATCTCCTGCGGCAATACAAACTGTTGCAAGAGGAATTCGAGTTTGAAAAAGAGACATTCTACCAACAAACACAACGTGCAGGAATCCCTAAACGGATTCAGCAAGGCGTTTGCTGGTATCCCGTGTCAGCGAATAAAAGTTACTACAACTCGTTAAACCAACTCATCATCGAGATCAAACGGGATGAGAATGATGACACGGATCATAATTTCGAATACGGTCGTCCGGTTTGTTTTTTTCGTTTTAACCAAACGGGGGATTTGCGTTATTTCAGTTTCGCGGCAACCATCAGTTACGTTCATGAAAACACGATGCTCGTCGTGTTGCCCAACTCCAACAGCCTTTTGGATATTCAAGGATGCCCGGATCTTGGCGTACAACTCTACTTTGACGGGACCTCCTATAAAACCATGTTTTCTGCCCTAACGGAAGTCATGGAGGCCAAGAATAACCGCCTTGCCCGCTTACGGGAAGTCATACTGGGAAACGAGATGATGGAACAACGAAAACTTCAACCGATTCACTTGATGTGGCTGAACCATTCACAGGAACAAGCGGTAAACCGGGTACTGGCAGCCAAAGAGGTTGCAGTTGTTCACGGCCCTCCCGGAACCGGAAAAACAACCACGCTCGTCGAGGCCGTCTACGAAACTCTGCGACGGGAGAATCAAGTAATGGTTTGCGCCCAAAGCAATACAGCCGTGGACTGGATCGCCGAAAAGTTACTGGACCGGGGAGTCAATGTACTACGAATCGGGAACCCCACACGGGTAAACGACAAGATGCTGTCATTCACGTACGAACGCAAATTCGAATCCCATCCAGCCTACCCCACGTTACGAGCCGCGAGAGCATCCATCCGGGAACTCTCCGGACGCCTGAAACGCTTGAAAGGAGCCAAACGGGAATCTGCCCGCCGGATGCTGCATGATTTACGGGACCAAGCCATCAAATTGGAAATCAAGATTGATGCCCAACTCTTCGGGGAGGCCCGCGTGATTGCCTGTACGCTGGTTGGTTCCGCCAATAAACAATTAAACGGGAAAATGTTCTCCACCTTGTTTATCGACGAGGCCGCACAAGCCTTAGAGGCTGCTTGCTGGATTGCCATATCCAAGGCCTACCGGGTAATACTTGCCGGGGACCACTGCCAGTTACCTCCCACCATCAAATGTTACGAAGCTGCGAAAGGTGGGTTGGATCGTACGCTACTCCAAAAGATTATCCAGCGTAAACCCGAAACTGTTTCCATGCTCGAAACACAGTACCGGATGCACGAAGACATCATGTACTTTCCCTCGAAATGGTTCTACAAAGGCCGTTTGCAGGCATCTCCGGAAGTACGCCACCGTAATATTCTCGAATACGACACTCCCATCGAATGGTTCGACACGGCCCTCTGCGAGTTCTCGGAAGATTGTGTTAACGAAACGTATGGAAGAATCAACAAGCCTGAAGCCGAATTGTTGGTAAAACAATTACAGGAATATATCGAGAAAATCGGTATTGAACGAGTGCTGGATGAAAGAATCGATCTCGGGTTGATATCCCCTTATCGGGTGCAAGTACAATATATCCGGCAAATCATCAAACGGAACCGCTTCTTTATCCCCTTGCGGAAACTCATCACGATTCACACCGTGGACGGGTTCCAAGGCCAAGAACGGGATGTTATCCTAATCAGTCTCGTACGGGCCAACAGCGAGGGAAACATCGGATTCCTAAATGACCTGCGCCGCATGAACGTGGCCATCACCCGAGCCCGCATGAAACTCATTATTCTGGGAGACACCACCACGCTCACCTCCCATCCGTTTTACAAGGCCTTGTACGAATATATCCGGGAGAAAGGAAAGATCATCGAAATTCAACCGGAAACACCCGACACGGCCCCATCCAAACAAAAGTAACTTCATTGCAACATTATTTTCATTCGAATGTAACAATTCTGCACCTACTTTGTCCTCGTAAAAAACAGAATGTTATACCAGATGAAGTATGTTATACAATAGAGAATTAAGTTGGCTTTCGTTTAACGAACGTGTCATGCAGGAAGCCCAGGATAAGAGCGTCCCGCTTATACAACGCCTCCGTTTCCTCGGAATCTATTCCAACAATCAAGATGAATTTTTCAAGGTGAGAGTTGCCAACCTGGAACGGCTGGACAAGAAAAAGAAAGAAAAGGATAAAAAACTCTCCGGCAACCTAACCTCGCTGGAACTACAACGCAAAGTGTCGGAAAAAGTCTGTGAATCCCAAAAAGAATTCGAGAACACCTACACGCAAATCCTGGACGAAATGGTCAGCCACCACATCTACGTAGTTCATGAAAATGCCCTGGATGAAAACGAAAAACAATTCTGCAGACAATACTTCTCGGAGAAAATCAGTCCGTTACTCGTTCCGCTGATGTTGAGAAAAAGCGTCCGGCTCCCCTACCTGCAAGACGAGCGCATCTATCATGCCGTTAAAATGGTCAACAAGAATTCTACGAAGAACAACCGATACGCTATCATCGAAATACCACACAACAGCCTCTCACCCCGGTTCATCGTACTGCCTTCCCCCAACGACAATACCCGGATCATCTTCATTGATGATATCATCCGTCTTTGTCTGGATGATATATTTTTCATGTTCTCGTACGACGAGATCTCGGCCTACACCTTCAAGTTCATGCGGGATGCAGAGCTGACACTAGATGACGACGTATCGAAAAGCCTTGTTGAAAAAATGGAACAGGGATTGAATAAAAGACTTTATGGTCGTCCCGTTCGTCTCGTCTACGACGAGGCGATGCCCGGAGATCTGTTCAACATCCTCACCGACAAGTTAGGACTAAATAAAAGTGGTAATCTTACCCCCGGCGGACGCTATCATCTGATGCGAGATCTGATGAAATTTCCTAAAATTAATCCGGAATTAGAATACGAAGAGGTTTCCCCGTTACGCCATCCAGCCTTTAAACCTTTTTCCAGCGTGATCGACGTGATCCGGAAACAGGACATTTTGTTAAATTATCCCTATCACACGTTCAACCATTTCATCGACTTTATGCGGGAAGCCGCCATGGACCCGCACACGGATTCAATTTACATCACGCTATACCGCACGGCCGAAAGGTCAAAAATCATCAACACGCTAATCAATGCCGCCAAGAACGGGAAAAAGGTCGTCGTGTTACTAGAATTACTGGCCCGATTCGACGAGGCCAGAAATATCGACAATGCCGAGGCATTAAGACAAGCCGGGGTAAAAGTAATTTACGGGATACCGGGATTGAAAGTCCATTGCAAACTCGCCTTGGTCAAACGGCGGGAAGGCTCTCAATTAAAGGGATATGTACACGTGGGAACCGGAAATTTCAACGAGGACACCGCCAAAATATACAGTGATTTCAGCCTGTTCACTGCCAACCGGACCGTGGCGGAAGATGCAGAACGTGTCTTCGAGTTCTTGCAAAATAATTACAAACAACTCGATACGGACCTGCTACTGGTCTCCCCCTACAATATGCGGGAACGTTTCGAATCCTTGATCGACAACGAAATCAAAAATGCTAAAGACGGGAAAAAGGCTTACATTTACGTAAAATGTAACAGCCTCACGGACGAACGGATGATCGGACTACTCTACAAGGCCAGTAAAGCCGGGGTACGTGTACGCTTAATCGTACGGGGAGCCTGTTGCTTGATGCCCGAAGTAAAAGGCCTAAGCGACAACATCAGGGCCATCAGTATCGTGGATAAATACCTGGAACACGCCCGCCTGATCTTGTTTTACAACGGGGGAAAAGAAAAGGCGTTTATTCTCAGCGCAGACTGGATGACCCGCAATCTGAGCCGCAGAGTGGAAGTCGGTATCCCGATTCAAGATAAAACCATACTGAACACGCTAAAAAATACTTTTTCCATCCAGTGGAAAGACAAGGTAAAAGCCCGGAACCTGAATTTAGAGGTTATAAATCAGCGGGTGTCACCTTCCTCACCGGATGAAACAGACCTGCAAACTCGCTCACAAGTGGCACTATACAATTTTTACGCATCACAAAACGAAACACAAAAATGACCATAAACACGAAAACACTGGCCGCTATCGATATCGGCACGAATGCAATCCGACTTTTCATATCCAACGTGGAAGAATACCCCACGGAAACCCTGTTCAAAAAAATAGCCTTTCTGCGAGTACCCATCCGGTTAGGAGAAGACGTATTCACAACAGGAGAAATAGGGCAACAGAAAGGAAAACGCCTATGCGAAACCATGCAGGGATTCTCGTATATCATGTCTGCATTCAACGTGGAAAGCTACAAGGCATACGCAACCTGCGCCATGCGAGAGGCTCGAAACGGTAAATCCGTGGCCGAACAGATACAAAAAGAGTGTGACCTGAACATTGAAATCATCAGCGGGACCAAAGAGGCAGAAACCATTTTCGCCGGGGGCATGAACGAGGTGGTGGATGATGACAAAACCTACTTGTACGTGGATGTCGGTGGCGGTAGCACCGAAGTAATTGTTTATAGTAAATCCGTCAAGGTCGAGGCTTGTTCTTTTCCGCTGGGAACCGTGCGTATGTTAAATGACGCCATGGACAAAGAGGAGATGAAACACTTCAAAAAATGGTTGAAAAACATCACGGAAAAATATACCCCGGATGCCATTATCGGGTCGGGCGGAAATATCAACAAGATTCATAAATTACTGAATAAAAAGGAACGGGAACGAATCACATACCAAGAACTGGATATTCTTTACGAATACATGAAATCCTTCAACCTCGAAGAACGGGAACGGATCATGAAACTGAACACCTACCGGGCCGACGTGATCATACCCGCCATGAAAATATTCCTCACCGTGGGAAAAATATGCAAGATAAATGAAATCATCGTCCCAAAACTCGGATTATCTGACGGGATCATCCGGTTGCTATACGAGGAGGAAAGGAGAGGGAGAGTATAGACTTTACAAGCAGAAAGCGTGTTAAAAGGCATTTTAACACGCTTTCTTAAATCAAAAACAACAACTAGACTCAACAGATCACTTGCTTTAAACCACTAATCCAAGCATCTATTCTCTTATCAGTCTGGTCAGATTCATTGGATTCATCCAAAGGAAGCCCCACGAACTGACCATCCACACAAGCCTCGGAAGAGTCGTAACTATACTCGTCGGTATCCACCGAACCGGCAAATTGACATCCACTTCCTTGTAGCTCGTTATAAATTATTCCGATAGCATCGCAGAATGACCCGCCAAAAGAGGCAGAATCCCCGCATCCGAAGATTGCCACGGTCTTACCCGACAAATTCTTCGCTTTCAGCTTATCCAAGAAATCGTTCCAATCATCCTGCAACTCTCCGATTCCCCATGTAGAACTACCCAGTAACAAAACATCGTACTTGTCGACCTCGTCCACTTTTGTAGTTCCCACGTTATGTATATCTTCACTTGCAACACCCAAACGAGCCGCAATCGTTTCAGCTACTCCTTCGGTTGCTCCCGTCGTGGAGCCATAAAATATTCCAACTTTCTTCATCTCGATGTATTATTTTATTTTGTACATGACAAAGATAGCGCACCCGACAATACCGGTAAATCCCTATATATGATTAAATTTAACCCCGCCAACCCCTATTCATGGGGATGTGGTTAAAGCAGTAACAAACCATGATCCCGGATCGCCTGCATCTCTTTACTATACCAGAAAGGCAGGAAGTCATCGTTAAACAGGATCTCGTAATTCCGACTAAAGTCTTCCAGCAGATAAGGATTCACAGCATCCACTCCCACCTGCATCAGCGACTCGTGGATAAAATGAGCCCAGTCACCCCTCATTTTGATCGCCATCTCCCGGTTATTCGTATGTAGCAATAACACGATCGAATATTTCCCTTTTTTCACGCTCTCCGGCCCCAACTCCACCCGACCTCCTAACCAGTATAGGCGCCGGGCATGTAATTTTTCCACAGGTTCCTGTTCTTCCGCCATATGTGCGACAAAGCGAGGCGGAATCGTGGTTGCCGGAATCTTGCAGTCAAACCATTTTTGTAAAGGCAAGTCAAACCCCACTCCCCGCATATAATTATATAGTGAACGACTTAATCCACCCCCCAGTTCGTCATGATCACCTCCTTGTAAATCCTCGAACGCCACGTCATTCCGGGCAAAGCCCCCGAAAGGCGGTTCCGTAACCCGGGTTCCAAATCGTTCGGGACACAAACCTACCGGACTATGCGCCGTCATGGCAAAACGATGCCAAAAACCGGAATGGATATATCCCAGCTCGAATAACTGGCGCACCACTTCAAGCGAATCGACAGTTTCCTGTGTTGTCTCCGTCGGGAAACCATACATCAAGTAAGCGTGAACCATGATTCCCGTCCCCGTGAAATGATTGGCCGAACGGGTCAGTTGCTCCAGAGTAACCCCTTTATTGATCAAACCCAACACCCGGTCAGACGCAACCTCTACCCCGCCCGACACGGCAATACAGCCGGATGCCTTCAGTAAACGGCACAAATCCCGTGTATAAGCCCGTTCAAAACGGATATTCCCCCACCAGACGACCGTCAGTCTTCGGCGCAATATTTCCAGTGCCATCTCTTTCAATAAAGCGGGAGGTGCAGCCTCGTCAACAAAATGGAAACCACCTTCCCCCGTCTGTGCCATCACTTGTTCCATTCGGTCAACAATCGTTTTCACCTCGTTCGGTTCATAGCGCCGGATATAGTCCAGACTCCCGTCGCAAAAACTACATCTTCCCCAATAACACCCGTGAGCCAGAGTCAGTTTATTCCATCGTCCGTCACTCCATAACTTATGCATCGGGTTTACGATCTCGATCACCGAAACATACCTGTCTAACAACAATCCGGAATAATCGGGTACGCCGACTTCCTTCTGCGGGATAATCACGGCCGACTCATCATTCAAAAACTCGACCCTCCCGTCTCGTAAGCAAAATGTGCGTACCAAATCGGAATCCCCGATCTGTCCCGTCACGTGTTCAAGCAAACGCCATAACGGCAACTCACCGTCATCCAACAACAAGTAATCGGTAAAGTGGAAGAAACGCACGTCTGTCAACGATCGCAATTCCGTGTTGGCAAATCCCCCACCCATCGCTACCGTGACCTCCGGATAATTAGCTTTAATCCACTCCCCGCAACGCAAAGCACTATAAAGATTCCCGGGGAACGGGACTGTGATAGCCACCACCTCCGGACGATACTCTTTCATCCGGGCCGCAAGCAGCCTTATCAGGTAATGATCCGTGAAAGTCAAGGGCTTTGCCAGCTCCGCATTCAACTCATCAAAAGAAGAGGCCGAACGCCCCAGATGCTCCGCGTAACGACTAAACCCGAAATGCTCATCCACGGTCTCTTGCAAGAAATCGGACAAATCTTCCAAGTACAAGGTGGAAAGGTAACGAGCTTTATCCTCCAACCCCATCACCCCGAAGGCCCATTCCGTATCTTCCTCCTGCTCGAAACGACTTGCCCGGGGTAGAAAATAAGATTCGCAAATCGAGTAAGCCAGCGTCCGGTTCCTTCCTTGCAGAAAAGCCATGACCGCATCAATTGTGCGCTTGTACTCCTCCTGCAAGGCAAAAATACGCCGGGCGTTATCCGACAAACGAATTTCCCGGGCTGCCACCTGTTGAAAAAGCTCATGTAGCCCCCGGGATGAAAATATTTCCAGAATCACTTCCAAGCTCAAATCAACCTGCACGGAATCAACTCCTTTCGTGTTCAAAAAACCTTTCAAATACATCATCGCCGGGTAAGGTGTATTCAACTGCGTAAATGGTGGTGTCACCAGCAACACCTTAGGGGAAACATTCATTATCTTGAATTTATGATTAAACAAATGTACACTTTTTTAATTCCAAGACAAAATTTAGGATATGCCACTTTTATTTCTTAATTTAGCGAATCGTAAAACTACTAACATTTAGCTATTATGAGTAGAAAGGAAAAAAGCATTGAATTATTAAACAAAGCAGTTGCTGACGAATTGCTTGCCGTACACCAGTACATGTATTTTCATTTCCGTTGTGACGATATGGGCTACGACCTGTTGTCCGGGTTATTCAAACGTACCGCCATCCAAGAGATGATGCACGTGGAACAGCTTTCAGAACGTATCTTGTTCTTGAAAGGAGAAGTGGAAATGAAAACATCCGGGGATGTTCAGAAAATCCACGAACCGAAAGAAATGCTGGAATTAGCCACGGCCATGGAAGAAGGTAGTGTAAACGACTATAACGCTTGGGCTCAAGAATGTGCTGCCAATGCGGATGCCGTATCCAAGAAACTATTCGAAACGCTTGTTGCCGAAGAAGAAGTTCACCAAGATCAGTATGAAACAGAACTGGACAACTTGGAGAAATTCGGAGCCAATTATTTGGCCCTGCAATCTGTTGAACGCAGTAAAAGCGTGGCCGTGGGAACCGCTCCCGCGGGAGAATAAATGATTAAGAAAGCGACTCAGAACGGGTCGCTTTTTTTCACCTCGGGCTTTATCAACAACCGCAATGCCTGGTCGTACGTCACGTAACTCCACATCCAGTTGATAAATATAAACAATCGGTTTTTCACCCCCACGATACTCATCAAGTGAACCAACAGCCACAATAACCAGGCAAAAAATCCACTGAAACGAATACCGGAAATCTCTGCCACGGCGTCATTCCTCCCGATCGTGGCCATGGATCCCTTGTTCATGTATTTAAAAGGACGCAAGGGTTTCCCCTTGATCACGTGTCGTAAATTCTTCGCCAATAAACTAGCCTGCTGTATGGAAGGCTGCACGACCTGCGGGTGACCGTTCGGGTAGTTTTCCGCCACCATCAAGGCGGTATCCCCCAACGCGAATATATCCGCCATCCCCTGTACCCGGTTGAACTCGTCCACGAGAAGGCGATTTCCCCGACCGTAGACATCTTGAGGTAACCCTTCCAAACTGTTCGCCTTCACCCCAGCCACCCAGAACACGTTGTTCGTAACAACCTGTTCACCATCCACGAACGTCAATTTCTTTCCGTCATACTCTTTCACGAGCTTTTTCAACAGTACCTCTACCTTCATATTCTTCAAATTCCGAATAACGTCCTCCGAGGATTTCCCCGAAAAAGCGTTCAGCAACCGTTCTCCCCCGTCTACCAGGAGAATCCGCATCTCGTTCCAATCCAGCTCCGGGTAATCCTTCGGCAACACGAACTTCCTCATCTCCGCTAAAGCTCCTGCCAACTCGATTCCCGTGGCCCCACCTCCCACAATCACGAACGTCAGCCAATGCCTCCGTTCTTCCGCATCCGACGTGTTCAACGCCCGCTCGAAGCTCTCGATCATCCGGTTCCGGTTAAACAAGGCATCCGATGTCGTTTTCAACTGCATCGTCCGTTGTGCTAACGTCTGATCCCCGAAATAGTTCGTTCCTGCCCCTGTGGCAATTACCAAATAATCATAAGAAACATCCCCGATGGAAGTCTCCAAACGATTTTCCTGCGGGATCACCCTTTCTGCCGTGCATATCCGCACGTGAAAATCATGTCGTCTCTTGAAAATCTTTCGGAAAGGGAAAGAGATCGCACTCGGCTCAATTCCCGATGTTGCCACCTGATACAGCAAAGGCTGGAAAAGGTGATAATTATTTCGATCTAATAATATAACTTGAAAATCCCGGTCATTCAACCGACGAGCCAATTTCAACCCTCCAAAACCACCCCCCACAATAACAACTCGTTTTTTAGTTCCTTTACTAGGAATATTGCTCATTGCTTCCATACACGTAATAACTTTTATCTTCAGTTATACGTGATATTTCATTGAATCGTTCCGTTCCCGGTTAAAAATAAAAGTTTATAAAGTCGATAAGGTTTATAAACAAAGTGGCTGTCCCAAAAGTTATTTTTCAAACTCCCTCCCCCCTTCGGGGTACTCCCTCTATAAACAGAGGGAGAGTTGAAATACTCCCTGTCTTTAAGAAGTGTCACCAGCTCCTCCTCTGTTTATAGAGGAGGTGGCACGAAGTGACGGAGGAGTTTTTTGAAATAAAATTGACTTTTTAGACAGCCCCTTATATTAGAACCGATAAGAAATACCTATTGATGGAGAAAATGCCGTGGATTTATATTTTCCCTCGAACATTTCATCCGCTCCCGTGACCACGTTCTTGTACGGGTACTTTCCGTGTTGGCTGAACCCTTGAATGTAAAGGAAAGCCACGTCAAATTGCAATCCCTTGTAAGGCTCGAAAGTCAATCCGGCAGAAAGCCCTAATTTGTCCATTCCCGGAGTTTCCGGGTTGTACAACTTCTTACGAATCGGGCTTTGGTCATAATATACTCCGGCACGTAACACCAAACGATCGGTTGTCTTGTAGCTTGCCCCGATACGGTAAGTCATTGAATTTTTATAATCTTTCTCCGCTTTAATCGGTGCGATTCCCAATTCCGCCTCGTTAAAATACACGTTCAAAGAATCGTAAGCATTCCATCCCACGTATTGTAAATCCAACGCCAACTCCCAACGATCCGTGGGACGATAGCTCACGCCCAACGTCGTGTTGGAAGGTAAAGGCAATTCTGCATGGAAAGTACCCTCATCATACTTCGGGATAGAGATATTCGGGATCGTCACTCCCGGTAACTGATTCAACATCGGACCGTATTTAGCAAGCAAATCTTCCATATTGGCAAACAAATCTTCAATACGACGGTTGGCATAATTTAACGATGCCTCCCCTTCTTTTACCCGCATTTTGATCTTGGAACGATAAGACAAACCGACAGTCACTTTATCACAAATATCGTACATGATTCCCACGTTAAAACCCACTCTCATGTGTGCATTTCCTTCCAAACGAGCATAAGCCGGTGGAACCTCCGTCCCTTTCATCAATGCAACCATCTCCTGCATTGCCTGTTTATCCGCATCCGGAATTATATTCGAGGGAACACCTGCCAACAATGGTAATAAACTTTCAAACTTCGTTCCTATCCCCTGCAAATCGCTCGCCCCCATCAATGCCCTAGAAAGATTCACGTTTCCCCAAGCCAGTTGCAAACCGACACCGATACTCAAATGATCCGTGATCTTGTAAGAAAGCGTTGGTTGAATCACGTATGATTTCAGGCTAATATCCTGAATCAACCCTGCCCCGGCCCAGTTCTTCGGCCACTTCAAGGAGTTCCCGTAAGGAGTGGTCAAGCTGATTCCGGCAGCCAAATTATCGTAAATCTTGAACCCGGCGTAAGCGTATAGCGGCGTTCCTACCGGGTTATCCGTCTTGGCCGAATACCCGTCGTAACTATATTTAGCCTTGGCCATGATAGCAGATATACCTAATGAAAAATCCATATTGGTACGCAAAAACACCAGTCCTGCCGGGTTAAAATGCATACTCTCCGCACCCAATTTCATCCCGGTCCCCACGTGTCCCATTCCGGTCTGTTTCGTGCTTAACAAATTGACTTGGTATCCTTCGGCAAAAACCGTCATGCTCAAAATAGAAGCCAATACTGCAATGACTAATCTCTTCATAGAATCTTTTTTACATTATTACTTAACGATCAAATCATTAAAACAATCTAATCATTATTTTCTAAATTTTAAGGCGCAAAAATAACATTCAACTTCTTAAGTTGTTTCTACTTTACGGTATGCAACAAAAATTGGTTACCTTTGCGTCCAAAATACAGACACCATGATCACGTTTGAAATAGACACCGAATACATTGAATTAATCAAGCTGCTAAAGGCCACCCGCATCGCTGACAGCGGTGCCATGGCCAAGATTCTCGTGGAAAATGGAGAGGTTACCCGCAATGGAGAACCCGAATTCCGCAAACGGGCTAAAATCACCAAAGGAGAAATCATCACCGCTTTGGGACAAAGCGTGCAGGTAGTATAAGTGTTTTTTCATCAAAACTTATACATCAGCCCCACGCTAAAACCGTCATATTTGTATTCAATGCGGAATCCCAAGTCGTGATAAAAACATCCTCCACCAAAAGACAAATCATGACCTTCCGTGTAGAAGGATGCCGAAACAAACGGCACCCACACACTCTTTTTTACAATCATAACCCGTTCCCGCACGGGAGTATAAGCGTATGCAAGATGTTTCAGCTCATTGTACTGCACGGAAAGCTCCACAGCTAATTTCCCGGATTCATTATCGAACAAGGTCCTCTTGTAATCCCGGATCAAATTCCAATCCTCTATCGTACTCTTTAGCGTTCCTTCCCGATCCACGATCGGAACATCCCGGTAAACCGTATCCGTTTTGTACCTGTACTTATAACGTACTTCTCCGGACAGGCGAACCGTGTCCGGAATAAAGCACGTTATAGTATCTCGAATCGTCTCACCCTTCATGTAAGTCGTCCTTTCCCCCTCCTTCATCGTGTACCTCCCGACAAAGAACCCCAACAACAAACAAATCACGCCGCATATAATCAGAGTCTTCATATCAATCCAATCTTTTACACGTTCTCCGGTTTCTGACTCATCGGTTTTATTTTACTCGAATAATTCTTCCATATATCAGCACTTTTATATGCCTCAACACTTTCGTCCGGAACATAAATAGAATAAGATGTTGGCATATCATATCCCAATGATAACTGCCCCGTAATTACAGGTGGAACAACAGATTTCACGATCAAATGCTGTACCTTAGTACATCTATGAAGCATACCCCCTCCCATTTCTTCCGTTGTAGATGGATAAATTAAGGTGATCAACTTTTCACAGCTTTGTACCATTAAAGGAATCACGGAAAACCCTTCTCCAAACTCGATTTTTAACAATTCATTATTTGCAGAGAATGTATGTCCGGAGTTTTTTATATCAACCGTGGCAGGCAAATAAACACGAGTAAATTTACATCCTTGGAAAACGGCGTACCTAAGACGACTCACATGATTAAAATCTATCGAATTCTCATCAACACCTGTATTCTCGAAACTAGTGGATCCGATCAATACTTTTTGATTTTTGGGAAGACTAAAACCTTTTAAGTTTGTACATTTTTGAAAAGCCCGGTCCTCAATTATCGTAACATTCCGGAATATACTTCCAAAATCCGAAAAATCCGTAATCATCGTATTTGCTTTAAACATATCAAGTTTTATTGCTTTTACCACATCAGCCTCACTTCTTAATAGTCCTATCTTATTCTTACTGTACTCTTGAATAGCCAACCTCTGAATTTCCGGATCCTTGAACTTAATATAGAAATTACCAACCACATTTATTTTCAACCGTTTAAACGTATTTCTCAACGTTTCCACCGAATCCTCGTAAACATCCGCATGAATATTCAACGTCCCGTCCAGCACCGGAACCGGGTCTTCCCCGGCAATTCCTTCACTGCTCAATCCCTCGTAACTCCCATCTGCCAAGCTTACCAACTTATCAAGTATATCCGAACTATCGTACGTCTCGTTAAATCCCACGACCCGCACCCGTTTCAAAGCGTGTTCCGTCCCCTGTTCTTTCTGGGCCTCCATCACCTCTACCAGCAACTTCACCGGGTGAAGTAACGGACAATCCTCCACGAAAAAGTCCGTGATAATCCCCTTGCATTGCTCTATCCTGACTCCCTCCGTCGGGAGCAACGGGTAGTTCGACAGTGACAGGTACTGATTGCGGGGACTAAACTCGATCACCCGCATACTACCACCTGTCGGAAGTTTCATCTGCGAAAGGGAGGTTCCGTCAGCATACACCTCTTGCAAGTGCGTGCAGGAAGTCAAGTTCAATGTACCACTCAACGTGGCAATATTCGACAACACGAGTTTCTGCAACGACGCACAATTCGAAATTGTCAACGACGTGATCGAGATCACGATATTCTCCGTCTTGCTCCCCAAGCGAATTTCCCGGAGCATCCGTCCCTGTATCACCATGGACCCTTGCACGTTCTTGTCATACCAATCCCCGATGTCCTGCAAATAAGAGGCACCCTGTATCGCGTTCTGCTGGTCGCCCGTTCCGGAAAGTTCAATCTCCATGGAACAAGTCTCCCCTGCCCGGGTCCGTTCGCCCCGGATAATCGACGTCCCGTTGGCAATTGCCGGGTACATATCCATCGCCGGGGTCAGATCGTACGTGATCGTGTTTCCGGCGGCACGTACCGTGATCGTGTCCGTTCCGGCGGCCGAGAACAAACCGAAACTATACTTTGACATCATATACAGGATACGTTTCGTGATCCATCGCTGCTCCGCTTGATAGTGGTCGCCAAGCGACTGCGTGATCGGGTCCGTGTCGTTCGAATAAATTCCGGCACTATAAGCCAGTTTCCCGTTTTCGTAACAATATCTGGCATCGGCATTGTATGAATTTGCCGGGAAATACTCCTGTGCCTCGTCAAAGAAATACTTCTGGTAGAAAGCGTAAATCTTTTCCAGGTCATTCCCCGACTTCAAACCGCCCAACGCCTGCATGGCCGTCATCATCCGCCGCATACTGGCCACCTTCTCCTCCGGGAAAGCCAACTCCATCAGGTTAAAGAAATTATTCGTTTCCCCGTTCCAGATCGAGGCCCCGGTTTCATCCGTGTCATGCGTCTCCACGCTATACTCCTTGTTCGGCAATCCCCGGTTCGTCGTGTCAAACCGGGTGTCCGCGTCGTCCACCCGCCAGCGAAAACGGCTTGTCTCCGTCCCGAACGAGTAAGGGTACGTGTTCTTCGCCCGCTCATCCGTTCCCGCGTTAAACTCCACGTTATTCATGAAAAACAACGTGTCATCCACGTCCCAGTACAACGGAGCCTCCGCCCTGAACTTGGCAATCCGGGCATTCACAAATAACGTGTTCAACTCATCATTCGTCTTTCCCGACAGGTCGGTAGCCGACAGCCCGTACCCTTTATCCACCAGTTGCGTGACCAGATTAATCACCCCCTTCCCCATGTCCGAGGGGATAAAACGATTCAACGACGCCTCGAAATAATACACGTCAAATCGGCTCCCGTCTCCCGCCTTGGCAATCCAGAATTCACATGGCCGAGTTCTCATCGCGGCGGCCTGCTCGTTCAACTCTTCCGGGGTCCCGTCAAAAGGCAACAAACGGGGAGAACATTCATACACGATATTATATGCCGGGATAAACCTCGATATACTCTCCACCTTACCCTCTCCGGCATCCCAGCTATTCGCCCCGTTATACTGGAAAGCCTCTTCGTCGCTATTGTAGAACACGTTATTATTCCAAGGCACCCGAAACAGCGTACATAATGGCGAGTTATCCGATCCCTCGATACTGATTAGGTTCGGGAACAAATCCGTGTCGAAACCGAACGTGTACTTGTCCCCCTTGTCAGGCCCGAACGTGTACAATCCCCGGAACGTGTACACCGTGCGCCCCTCCTCGTTCACCGACTTCTCGAAACACACGAAAGGCATCTGGTACACCGCCACGCGGGCATCCGCGTATTGCTCCGTTTCCATCGCCTCGTTCCTCAACCCGACTTCCCGGTACAAATCGTTATAAGCATTCACCGACCCGATCTTGTGCGACTGCATCGAGGAGGCAAAATTCTTCTTCGCCGTAAACTTCTGTCCTGCCGGAATCCACGGCACCATCTGCCACTTCTTCGTGCTTGTCGTCCCGTCGGCATGAGTGATCACCGATTTTGCCTTGTCCAATTGGTAACGGGTATTCCATATCCAGTACTTCATCGAGGACGTGCCCTGTCCTTTCGCCGTGACCCCGGAAATCGAAACGTTCCATTCCGGGTGGTCCGTGAACAGCACGTCCAAATTACCCACCCGTGCTGTCTGGTCGGCCATCGAGGGAATCGTGTTGTCAAACACGAGACAATTAAACTGATCCCTCGTGTTGTCGAAATCCACCTCCGAACCGTTCCCGTCCAGAATATCGTTATACAGCCGGACACGGGCCTTTTCTGCCGAATCGGATAACCAGTTGATATAATTCGTCAACACACCCTGCGATGTTAGGCCGGAATCGTATTCCCGGATTCCGTATATATCCACATCCGCGCAGTCCGAGCCAATCACGATGCCCCCTCTCTGGGCAAAATAATCATTATCCTCGTAAGCGAACTCCCGGTTCTTAACCCCGTTGATATACAGGATACAGAGATTAAAATCCGGATTCCCGTACGCCATCGGGAGAATCGTTAGCGTGAACCGGGTCCGCTTTCCCTCGAACGTGTGGAGGCTCTGCACGCTGTCCTCCCGGAGCGACTGCGAGTGCATCACGATCTGATCCGCGTAAATGTTCAGCCCCGTGAACGACACCCCGTCGGGCGTGGAAATCGTCACGATCGGTTTCGAGTAATCCGTCACGTGATCCACCCGGTAATCAATCTCCAGCGTCTTCCCGACCCGGGCGCATTCCCTCGCGAAGGGATAATAAGCCATCGCCAGCGAGGAACCCGCCATCAGCCGCAACACCCGGTTCCCGTCCGAATCCGGTACCCACCCGTCGTTTCCCCAGTTCATATTCTTCCACCCGGCAGCAATCGCCGTCCCATTCATCTCGTTCACCACCTCCCGGTAATTCTCCTGCCGGTTATTGCGAGTACGCGGGTTGACGTACAAGGTCGCCCCCGCAACGGCGGAATATCCCAGCGAGTTGTTCACGGGGAAAACGAGTGGTGACGTCAGTGCAACCGACTCGTCAAGCACCTCCACTTGGATGGAAAACTCGCTATTGTCCAACGTGTCTATTTCCAGGGGAAGAGAGAACGTGTGCTTGGTCGACACGGCAATGCTGTTTTCATTCGAGGAAAACACTTGTTGCCCCTCTTTCATGATCACGAACCGGGCAAACGTACTCACGCTATCCCCGTCGTACATGGCGTAATCGAACAACGTGTTCTCCACCCAGTTCGTGGCCTTCTCCAACACGTTATTAATGGCAATCAGTTTCACCCGCTCCCCGGCAACAGCACAAATAATGTTGAAAGCAACCGTCTTCGTCTTGATACTCTCGTCCGAATTCGCCACGTACGCCGACACCCGGAATACCCCCGTCTTCCCCGGGTGAGGAATCGTGTAATTATAGGCCGTCTCGATATACACGTTCGTCCCGATCGCCACCTCGTACGACTCGTTATAATCTTTTCCCGACATCGAAACGTGCAACGTCTTCGCGATATTTCCCCCGATATTCAACGGCAAGATAATTGCCCCCGAGTAAGCTGTCCACCACCGGAAATTATCGGCAAAAATAGACAACGCCGTCAGTTGAACGGTATAAACAAAAGCGGGTGTCGTGATTTCCGTAACCTCCCCCGTCACCTTGATCATCACGTTATTGGCTCCCGAACTCAAAAACTCGGCCACGTCAAGGGCCACCGGGGAAGCACTATTCACGTATACCTGTTTCACGACCAAATAATCCGAATGATCCCCGTTCCTCACCGATATTTGCAGTAGTCCCCGCTCCCCGGTGTCCTCGTACGGCTCGGAATCCGTGTACCGTTCTTGACTTACGAAGGTGAAATTCAACCAGCAAGGCTCTCCCTTGCTGGCCGAAATATTCTTGCTATCCAAATTATTCACGATCCGGACATTACGTTGCACCCCGGTTCCCCCACCCCCGCCGCCGATTTCCGACAGGCGTTTCAGTGTCCACGTCCCGCTTCCTTTCGCCCGCATCAGCACCACGTCCTCGCTGCCGGCATGATCCGCCTCCTCGTCCACGTTATCCAAACTTCCCAGCGTGCCTCCCACCGTCAGGGGCAACGAGCCGATATATGTCCTTACCAGTTTCCCGTCTTCCTCGATAGCATACAATGTCCCTTCTTTCTTTTTCCCGATAGCGTCATATTCCGCTTGAGTCAACAACTCGTAATCCAGTGATAAGGCCTTGACCAACGGGGTAATAACCTTCTCTTTCATATCCTTCAATGTCATGCTCCCCGCCACAAACCCGTTCTTCGCGTCCGTCATCAAAAAAGTATCTTCATCCGACACGCCATGAGCCGGAAAATTCTTTATATCTAATGTTCCCATATCTATAACACGTATTGTTTGTAATTATACACGAATTCCTCTTCCGTACCTTTGCCTTGCGGGGTATTGTAAAACCGTTTCCAGTACCCCGCCCATCCCGTCAGGTCCGAGGGAATCTTTTCCCGAACCCGGGCGTAGTGCATCCGGGCCATGCTGATTGCCAGTGCCAGATTATATTCCAAGTATTCACTTTTCAAGTTGATCACGCCGGATACGATCAGCACTTTCCGGCACAAATCCGGCCGATACGACAAATAGTTCCGCACGATGTCATCAAAAGTCTCCGGTTCCATCTGGAAAATCCCCAAGGCCGGACCGTTCCCCAACTGACGGATATATTCACCCAATGCCGACTCTTGGGCTGCCGTCCCCATCAGCAAGTTTTCCGCCTCCTCCGAGTACCCCCCGATCCCGATCAGTACTCGTCGAATCAAGTTCCTAAGTTGCCTTTTGTCCATCATCCAGTTCTTTTATCTTTTTCAACAACTCCTCGGCACTCTTCGCCGTCGTGCAATTGATAATATCCCGGATCGCTGCCGGTAACTTCGCCACGTTTCCCTTTTTCGCCCGCTCGTTCTCCCACACGCTCCGTCCCTCGATCAGCACGATCGCTGCCGTCACGATCATCGAGGCATAAGGATATTCATACCACGGGATACAACTCCCGATCACGTCAAAAATCAACGCCATCACCTGTATCCGCCAATAATCCCCCAGTTTCCCGATCGTCCGCCGGAACCCACCCGAGTTTATCACTTCTCCCCTAGCCCTGGCACTATTCACCCCCGCCCACAAGTCCATACAAACCGCCATCACCATCACCACCCACATGGCTAGGATGATATACACCCGCAACTGTATCTGGGAGAATTCTCCCGTTACCAAATAATCAATCATCTCATTCCTGTTTATTCACGTTCTCCATCTCGTTATAAGCCTCATCAACCACGTCCCGCATCACCCCACACTCTTCATCAACACTCATTCCCTCCCGGTAACGTTCCCCAAACTTTCCCTTGTTCAGTTCGAACAACAAGGCATCTGCCGGTAACCCGTTGATCTTCTCCCCGCCAACCAACGAAAGCAACACGCTCTCCTCTGCCGACGTGATCTCGATTTCTCCCTCCGACTCCCGAATGCGCTGCAATAAACTTCTCGTGATGGACGAGGAAGGAAGAGAGGCATAAATAGCATTCATAAATCCCTTACTCATATCCATGAGCAAGTATTTTTCCCGGTACGAGTCGGTAAAAACCCGCATCTGTTTCATGTTTATTTTTTTCATATTGATTTTTATTTAAACTAATCATCCCCAAACTTTATCCCTGCAACATCCATCGTATTCATCACCCAACAATTCGCTCCATTTACATTACCAATAAATGTTATCATAGCCAATACAGTCACTCCACCACTTTTATCATTGATTAATCCCCAGTTATAATTACTACCTCGATAATACATTTTATGATTCCCTTGAGGAATTATACCGACCATACCACTCCCCAATTGTTTGACCCATATAGTTTTTCCTTGTTTAGGTGTAGCCGGAAGTTTCAAATCAACTTTACTACTATTTGTGCAAACAATATACTCATCGTCATCTCCTATCTGGTATCCACTCAATGAACTCGTGTACTTTAATACATAACGACCGCCTTTAACCACTCCGTTCCCCAACTTTACATCTCCATTAAGAATATCAATAGCAATATTTTCATTGGCACCAGACACATCTATTTCTACTCCATAATTAGTTAAAGTTCGATTATAATCCTTATTAATAAATCGAGCAACCCCTTTCAATCCGGTAGAGAGCGGATAAACATTACTACCGATCATTGATAGCCTGTTAGCTTCTTTAAATTTTATAAACTCCTCGTACAAAGACATTCCTGCAGTCGGATTGTCTCTATCTGTAGATTTACCTATACATGAATTAGTAATATTAAAGTTACCAATCTTATTTACACTCCCAAGTTGAAAAACAGGCTTATCCTCGTTACCATCAATAACTCCTTTCAATCCCCAATCATCCGTATCCTTGTAATTCATCGTCACGTAATTCTTAGCATCTTTCCGAACAAGGACAGTTCCACCGAAAAAAGCATCTCCCGTTTGAGCATCTATGGAAAAGGTTAAATCACCATTCTTCATTCCGAATAATCCCGTCTGCATCACTCCATTAACCTCTATCATATCCCGGCCAAACATCACCCCGGTAAATTTGCCACTACTCTCTTTTTTCCCGGCAACCATCCGGGGAGAAATGATTAATTCTCTCCCGACATCGGTTTTGTTCCCGTTCCACTCCTCAATCCAATCCAACAGATTCGCATCAATCCCATCCTTCCCGTCCGCAATCACCGGAACCCGTTCCCGATCCAGCACCGTGCTACCCTCGTAGAGTGTGAATTCGATCCAAGTGGCACTGCCCACGCTTACCGCACCCGTGTAGTCGGTCAGGCTGCCGTCCGATAGCTGGTACTTCAATGTTTTCTCCGTGGTGACGTACGGGGCGGAATTGCCGATCTGCTTCAACTTCTCGCAACTGATCGAGGCAGGAGTGAATGTTCCCGTTTTATCCTTAACGATCACGTCCGCGGAAGGGCGCACGCTGTAAACCACGGCGGGTTCCCCGTTTGGTCCCGGGTAGGCTTTCGACAGGCTGTACACGGCCGTCAACGAGGCGTACCCCTTTTTCGTCGCTGTCACCGTCACCGACCCGCTATCCGCCGTCAACCCGGTCACCGTGATCGCCCCCGTGGAAGCATTCACCGATCCCGTACAACCGGAAAAACTGCCCGAGAAACTCCAGGCCCCGTCCAGCGTGGTCCCCACGTACACTTTAGCCGTTGATCCCGGAATACTCCCCGTCACGACACCCTCCGTGTTACAAGTCACCGAGGCATTCTCGTTCGTCAGGTCCATGTACACCGC
>NZ_JBCOSQ010000065.1:26315-30330 GCF_040920905.1 Butyricimonas sp. RTP31003st1_G1_RTP31003_210430
CTCGCACCCCTTCGCCGTCAACGCCACCGCGTACTCACCCTCTCCGGGCGTCTCCGCATAAGTCAATGCCCCGGCCTTATACGCCTGAATCTGGGTCTGAATCTTGAACCGGGAAGCCACCACAGTGTCATTCCCCGCCTTCACCAGCTCCTTCCCATCCACCACGTTCACGATGTCATAAAGCGACGAATCAATCTTTCCCTCGCTGTCCACCGCCACTACTGCGTCGTAAGTCGTCAACAACACCGTGTAACCGTTCTCCCCTTTCAATTCCTCCCGTTGCCCGTCCGTGAACTCTAGGTGTCCCTTCATGTAAATATTATTCAGGTAAGCCGAGTAGCCCTCCATCGAAACGCCTCCGACGTGCAATCCCGACAAATCCCCGAACTGCATGGCAATGTTCCGTTCGTGATCGACCTCCCACGTGGCCACTCCCGTCAGGTAGCGCTTGTACGTCCTTGTCGAATAGGCCGAAGCCCGCCGGGTCTTGTCCGTAAAATTCCCGTACACGGCAAACTTCATCGCCGGACAGGGATGCACGCTCGTGCCGGGTTTCAACTCGTAGCGGAACTTCCCATTCTCCATGATCTCCGTCGGTGTGAAATAAACCGTCGAAAACCCGGCCATCGTCAGGAACCCGCAACCGTCCACCCGGTTCCCGTCGGCATTCCCCGTGAGGTTATGGAATATTCCCCGGCAAATATCATTCACGTGCAGCCCCGCCAGTTCCCCTTCTTCTAATTTCAGGGTCACCACCCGGTTTGCCGTGTCCACGCTCTCCACCGTGCCGTAGGCGATGGAGTTCCACAACTCTCCGCTGACCACATCCACCCGGTTAAACCGCAATTCCGGCACTTCAAGGAACTCCCGCAACGTCAATCCCGTCATCTCGGCGTACCCGTTCTCGTCCATCCTCACCCCGCTGCCGCCGATCATCCCGGACATGAACGTTCCGACTTCCAGGTTCTTGAACACCACATCGCTCTCCGTCTTCACGGCCTGATCCATGTAATCGTCGAACGCACGCGAGTCCCATTTTGCGGCATCAGGCACCTGGGCCACCGTCTTGATCTGCCACCCGTCCGCATCCCACACGATGGCCTCCCCGTCGGTCATCTCGTCGGCCAACCGTCCGAAATTACGGGTTGTCCACTCCCGCGTGGCGTTAACAGCATTCAACACCTCGCTCCGGTCCAGTTCTATACTGCTCTTCACCTCTTGGATCTTCGCCGTCAAGGCATCCTCTAGGCTCACCTCCAGGTAATTCGACACCTCGCACGTCAGCTTACCCGTGTACAACTGCTTTTTCACCGAGGTCAGCCGCAATCGCTGCACCATCTCCATCCCGGGAACAACAATCCCCACGACATCCCCCGGGTTGAACACGATCCCCTTCTCCCGCACGTAGCGGTAATCTACATCTAGGTTATACTTCACCCGCAAACTCGAATGCGCCCGCATCCACTTGCGTCCTTTCTCCGCCAGCAACGCCTCCGCCGTGCGGACATACGCCTCCGGCAACGTGATCCCCGTGAACGTAAACTTGTCGCCCACCTGTACCCGCCACGTGGCGTTAGGAATCATCGATCGTTTCCCGTCGTTCCCCGCCGGGGCCATCTCGTCCTCCTGCGGGATCAGCTTCAACGTCCGCACCAACCCACCGTCACACGTGAAAGAGAACGCCTTCCCCGTCAGGTCGCCCGACAGGAAGTTCACCCGTCCCTCCTTGCCGATGACCACCTCTTTCAAGCTGAAATCAATGGCATTACAGGTCAATGTCAACCCGTCCTCCCCGATCGTGTCCACGCTCCCCGTGAACGAGGGTTTCACGTCGTCGAAATAGACCTCCCGTTCCACCAGTTTCGGGTACTCCTCCCGGTTCTCGAAATAAGGGATATATTTATCCGAATCCCGTTCCCGGGGACAGAGACGCTCCACCAGTCCTTTCCGGTAGCCAACCGGTAGATTTTCCGTGCTACCGTAAACGTATGCCCGGGTCACCGTGTTGTCGGCGTCCACGTTCTGCCGTTGCAACGTGTAAAGTCCTTTCCCCCGTCCCTGCTCGAACACGAGGCTCGTGGCGTTTTCCACCCGTTCGTAGAACGCAACGGTCCGGTCACGAACCACGTATTCCACCCCGAACTCGTCCGCCAAGCGGTTCAGCACATCCCGGCACGTCGTGTTGTCGAAACTGAGATTCTTCCGCTCCGTCACCACCGTCACCGGGTGATCGCCCTTGTCCGTGGCCCACGTCCACCCCGGGTCGAAATCGTCCCGGTTAATATTCATCAGCAAAAGCTCCACGAAATCGTTCAACGTCCCCGACAACGAGAAGCGGCTCAGTCCCTGCACGTCCGAGATATAAATCTTGTCCAGCAAATTGTACAGGGGACTTTCCAACACCAAGTCATACCGGAACTCCACCGCCGAGGCCTTCACGAGGTCGGGCGCCCGGTTGATCGTGTAACTACTACCCTCCAAGCGGGCATAATCGCCCACCCGAAGATCGAGCGGCTCGCTCACGGTCACGCTCAACGTCACCTCGTCCGCCCCCATCAACGTTCTTTCCAACGTGGCGTTGTCATCCGGGACACTCGCCACGAGCGTCTCTTCCTTATCGATCTTCCGATAAATTTCGATCATATTCTATCACGTTTAAAGTAAATTTCACCACCCCGTCACTCACGATACTCACGCTAAAACCGTCCTTCACGAACACGCCTCGCTCCCGTCCGTCCGCCAGACGCAACACCCGAACCCCGGGCAGTCGCCACAAGGCATGGAATTGCCTCATCCTCGCCCCAACTTCCTTCAAATTCCCCGCCCGCATCACGCATTCCAGCGAGAGTGCCGGATTTTCCCGGAAAGCCGTGTTCAGGTAAGGGGCCGTCGTGCTTACCTCTATCCGTTTCGGAACTTTCAGGTCGCCTTTCACCGCCGTCACCGTCACCCCGAAATCCCGGGCCAGATTGAAGTCGTCCACCCGGATGCGCCCGCCCCCGCTTCCCGCGAGGGTCAACTCCTCGAACTCCACGTACGGCTCCCGGAACTTCAGATCGAGTTTCAGCAACTTGTCGTCCACCCGTTCCACGCTGATCTCGTCCGCCATCACCACGTCGAAATTCCCCAACTCCGTCCCCAATCGCCGACAAGCCACTACCGCCTCCCGGAAACGCTCCATGTTCGCCGCATCCGCCATCACGAACTTCAACCCGATCGTCCGTCCGTCATATTCCAAGTCCTTCCCGTCAAGATAAGGTTCCACCCCGTCGCCCCAGTTCCGCTCGATCTCCCCCTTGCGTTTCGGGAAATCGAACAACCCGCTCACCGCCACGCCGCCGTCACCCCGCATGGGCAACACGCCGTAAGCGGTCACATCGATCGTATCAAACTTATAAATCATACGTTTCCTTGTTTTTATGTACCACCTTCGCGTAACCGTCCCCGTCCGTCACCGCCACGGCCCGGGCGTACAGGTTCACCACCACTTTCGACTCGCCCTCGCAATGCACCTCTACCGCCGCATCATCCAGCGCATCCACCATCACGAAAGCATGATCCCTCGCCCGAATCACCACCCGCGAATCATGTTTCACGTACAGGCGGCTCACCGCGTACTTCTCCACGCCACACTCCGCCTCGCACGCCCCCAGCAACACGGCATTTCCCCCCGCAATCTCCACCCGTTCGTCAACATAAATCCCTCTCTCGTGTAACATCCCGTCAAAATGCTCCTTCAAATACTCCTTTGTCGGGAAATTCTTCGCCAGACAAAAATCTATCCGGTCCCAATAGCACTGCAACATCTCCTCCTTATCCCCCGCCGCCGCCAGTTGCGCCATCCCGTCAGCACATCCCTGTACCAACCCGGCTCCCGCCAACAATTCTTCCTTTAAAAACACCATATTAATTTTAAATTTTAGATTTTAAATTTTAGATCCTATCGATTAAGTGATTTAATGATTTTCGATTAAGTGATTTTAATCACCCAATCATCGAATCGGCAATCACGGAA
>NZ_JBCOSQ010000066.1:0-29169 GCF_040920905.1 Butyricimonas sp. RTP31003st1_G1_RTP31003_210430
TTTCCTCTTCGACTTTACTATTCAAAGATAAGCTTTAATTGGAAAAATGTTACCAACTATTTTTGGCCACATTACTTTTCCATTAAGTCGATAAATTCATCATACACGCATCCCGTGAAATCGGAAAGTACCCAATCGACTTTATCCTGTATCTTCTCTCTCGGATTCGTGGTTGCCAGACCGACAACTTTCATTCCCGCACGTCGGCCGGCCTCGATCCCGGAAAAAGAGTCTTCGAAGACACAGCAGACATCCACTTCCATCTGCAACTCCCGTGCTGCCAGCAAATAACACTCCGGATCGGGTTTAGACCGGGTAATCTTATCTGCCGTAATCACACGTTCAAATAACTCGGTAAACTCCGGATGAGCCATTAGCACATGAGCCATCTTCTTGTTGTTTGAACTGGTAACCAGTGCGGTTCTCACCCCATGTTTCTGTAACGTCCGGATAAAAAGTTCCACACCGGGGAAGTAGGGGAAATCCATCCGGCTCTCGAACTCGTCAAGTTCCCGTGAAATCTGTTGTTGCAAAGCAACATTTCCCTCGAAATAATTCTTCAGAATCAATTCCGTCGTTTGCCCCTTGATCATCTTATGAAATTCCGGTTTATCCGGATGGTAACGTCTTCCCTGTTCCCGCCAGAAATTATCGTACTGCCCTTCCGTGTCAAGCACCACCCCGTCCATATCGAATAATGCCGCTAATCGTCGCTCTCTATCCATAATCTTTAATCACAATAATACATAGGTCACAAAAATATCGAAAAAAGGGTAATCCGGACAAATCCGAAACAATTTATTTGGTCTGTACGGGATAACTTGATAATTTTGCAACCAAAATAAAGAATATGCAGTTAACTCATCCTATTTTTAAGATATTATCCGGAATCGCGGCAGAGAAAGGGTTGGAAATTTACGTTATCGGGGGATACGTGCGCGACCTGATATTACACCGTCCCTCCAAAGATATTGACATTGTCGTGTTGGGGAGCGGGATCGAATTGGCTGAGACGGCTGCCAAACAACTCGGTGACTTAACGGTTTCCGTGTTTAAAAATTTCGGAACGGCCATGTTCCGTTATAAAGGGGTAGAGATTGAATTCGTGGGAGCCCGCAAGGAATCCTACCACCTCGATTCCCGTAAACCCGTCGTCGAAGAAGGCACCATCGACGACGACCAGAAACGGCGTGATTTCACGATCAACGCTTTGGCCATATCCTTGAACCAAGAGAACTACGGGACACTTGTTGACCCGTTCGGGGGACTTCAGGATTTGGAGAACGGGATATTAAAAACACCCCTTGATCCGATCATCACGTTTTCCGATGATCCCTTGCGTATGATGCGGGCCGTCCGTTTTGCCTCACAATTGAATTTCACGATCGAACCCGTGACATTTGAAAGTATCATCGCTAATCGGGATCGGTTGAAAATCGTCTCCAAAGAGCGCATCATGGACGAGTTTAACAAGATCATGGCCTCACCGAAACCTTCCGTGGGATTAAAATTACTGGAACAATCCGGCCTGTTGAGTGTCTTCTTCCCGGAACTATCCGCTTTAAAAGGCGTGGAACACGTGGACGGCATCGGGCATAAAGATAACTTTTACCACACGCTGACGGTCGTGGACTCGGTAAGCCGTGTTTCCGACAACTTGTGGTTACGCTGGGCAGCCTTACTGCATGACATAGCCAAACCGGTCACCAAAAAATTCATTCCGGGACAAGGCTGGACTTTTTACGGCCACAATCACGTGGGCGAACGTATGGTCGGAAGATTATTCAACCGCCTGAAACTCCCCCAGAATGAAAAGATGAAATACGTGCAAAAACTGGTCGGCCTCCACATGCGCCCAATCGTTCTCTCGGAAGACACCGTGACAGATTCTGCCGTGCGTCGCCTCCTTTTTGATGCGGGTGACGACATCGACGACCTGATGACACTTGCCGAGGCGGACATCACGTCCAAAAATGAAGAGAAAGTTCGTCGATTCCTTGCAAACTTCCAGATCGTGCGCCAGAAATTGAAAGAAGTCGAAGAGAAGGATGCGATCCGGAATTTCCAACCTCCCGTCAGCGGGGAAGAGATCATGGAGACATTTCAACTCCCACCCTGCAAGGCAATCGGGGATATTAAAAATGCCATCAAAGAGGCTATCCTTGATGGCATAATCAGCAATAATCCCACTGAAGCCCGGGAATACATGTTCCAAGTAGCGGCAGAACTAGGGATTCAGAAAAAAGGTGAATAGGGATCAGAAATGATCCTTGCGCTTCTTCACTTCATCCACGAGTTTCGTGAAAGATTTCTCTTTTTTCCGTTTCTCATGTTCGGAGGCAGAGAAATGCCACGTTTCCCGTCTAAGTTTCAAATAACTCTCGTAAACCTGACGATCTAGTATGCCACGACTCACCGCATCCAACACGGCACAACCCGGTTCATTGATATGCTCGCAATCCTTGAAACGACACGATTGTGCGTAGTCAGTAATCTCCAGTATCTCATCAAGCGCACTGGGATCATCAACCGCAAGACCGAATTCCCGAACCCCGGGAGTATCAATCAAGACACCGCCTCCATCCATCAACACCATCTCCCGACGGGTCGAAGTATGGCGTCCCTTTCCCGTGGATTGACTTATTCCGGACGTGAGTAACACGGATTTCTCGCAAAGTGCATTCACCAAAGAACTTTTCCCGACACCCGAAGAACCGACAAACACGACCGTCTCCCCCACCGCGATAAATTCCCTTAAACGAAAAATCGTCCGAGACTCGTGAATACTCGTGTAAAACACCGGAATCTGCCGGGTAACGTGCCGTATTTGCTCTTCCACTTTTTGTTGATCAAAAACCAAGTCGGCTTTATTAAGTACCAGTACAGGAGTAATATTTTCTTCCCGCATCTGAACCATAAAGCGCTCGGCACGACGGACATTGAAATTATCATCCAGACTTTGCACAATAAAGGCTTTGTCAACATGAGCCGCTATGGCTTGTTTTTCGGCAACCGTTCCGATTTTCCTACGACACAAAGTACGTGACCGAGGCAACATATCCACGATAATCCCCATCCCTTCATCAAACGGCTGAAAGATCACCCAATCCCCAGTACAGGGTAATTCGAAATCCGACTTCCCGTACATCATGTTTCCTGTCAACTCGCACCGGAACACTCCGCTCCCGGCAACCACCTCATAACACGTCCGGTGTACAATAGCGACACGCCCATGCGTGAGAGTTCCATACGTCGATTCCTGTTTCAGTTGGTTTAACTTATCATTCCAACCATAATAATTTAAATCTATCATTACTTCATTTTTTTAGCGATATAAAATACATAACCGTAAAACTCCTTGTACTTACGGTATAGTTCAGCCTCGTGATGCTGAAAACTTATTAGTTCCTCGACCGTCTTATTCCCGGCATATTTCCGGCTGAATATCTCCCGAGCTTTAACTAACGGGGTAAAATAGTTCTCCGTCCAGCAATACTCCGGCAGGATAAAAGTCGCCACGGGGATATACCCCGCTTTCTGAATCTGGGCGACTTTATTAGGTATCGTGTCGATCTCCGCATAAACGGACATCCAAAAATCATGAATCTCTGCCGGACGTTCTTCGGTAAACCACGAACTCTCGGAAACAGCAACATACCCTCCCGTCTTCAGATATTTGCGCCACTCGTTCAATCCTCGTTCAAAACCGATATTATAAATAGCACCTTCCGACCAGATCAAGTCTAATTCTTCCTCCCCGAAAGGCAACGCATCCATTGAACCGACTATGCCTTTCACCCGTTCCTGGAGATTCAACTCCCTAGCGTTATGATTAAAACGCTCCACGAATCCCGGAAAAAAGTCGAGTCCTGTAATCTGCCCCGGAGCGAGCCGTGCCAGCGTTATCGTCTGTCCTCCCGTCCCGCATCCCAAGTCTGCAATCCGGGAATGATCCGTAAGATGGTCTATAAAACTTAACGCTTTAAGCGTTACTTCGGGACTTCCGGGTCCCTGCCGTTCTGTATTCAAGAAGAATTCGCAAATTAAATGAACGTCGATTCCAAGAATGGTATTATTTTCGTTACTCATGATTGATCAATATAAAGCATACACGTGAAAGCATAATTCTACTTTCCTCGTTGTACACGGATTAAAAATTCAAATTATAATAATAGAAAAATTACCCCCGGAAAGAGCTTTCCGAAAGCAAGCGAAGGGACAACCTGTATCAGAAATACAGATTGTTTATTACACCAAATCCGATTGTAATCTAGTTTTTAACATGATGTAAAGATACACATATTTTATTCATTTGAAAATAATTGTCACTATTTCCGTATAAGTTGGTCATCCCCTAGTCATACGTACTCTGTCGCTCAAGCATATCTCTCCAATGAATAAATATACTACACGACCGAGCTATCCGGCAAATATAATCGTATCAAAAATCAATTTTATCGAACAAGAATGCAAGAGGAATGCTCCGTAGTCTAAATGAACTATCAGGAAACTATTAAGAAAAAGTAAAATGAGGATAGCCTAACACGAAGGTAGTCCCAGTGCAATTTTAATGATACGGCCTAGCAGAAACCGTTGCAGAAACGCATTCAATATTTTGTAAATATCCCAATTTAGTTTATATTTGCAACGAATAAATAAAAAGATTCACGTTCATATCGGCAAAATAATAACACGTGGCAACAATAACACCTTTAAATTCTAGTTCCATCTATGACGAAAAAATCGTTCGGGAACTTTTCGAACAGCACTACACGCCCTTGGTGTTATTCGCAAAAGGCTATATTCCCGACTTGGACACAGACAAAGATGTTGTGCAGGAAGTGTTTCTCTCGTTAATCGAATCCCAAGAGACATTCAATGACGTGGATAATCTAAAAGCCTATCTATACGGTACGGTCAGGCACAAATGCCTGAAATATCTCCGCCACGAAGAGGTAAAAAGACGCTACCAGAAATACATGCAAAGCGAGGCTCCGGATGAAACCAAAACTTACGAAGAACGTGTTATTGAAGAAGAGGTTTACGCTCTCTTGATAAAAGCCATTCAGAACTTACCGGAACAATGCCAAAAAGTGTACTTGCTTGTTTTAGAAGGCAAAAGCAATCAAGAGATTGCCTATCAACTCCAACTAAACATCGAAACCGTCAAATCCCACAAGCAGGTCGGGAAAAAATTGCTTTACGATCAACTGAAACACATTATTCCCGTCGGGATTCTTATTTTCTTGCTGGAATTTTAGACAGCTTCATAGCATTATTTGTGTTTGCCCGTTTACAATTTATTCTCTACCTTTGTTACTAAATACATAAAGACCATGAATACCAGCATAACCAGAAAGCTACCCATCAGAATCCAGACCTTCGAGGATATTCGCAGAAATAATTACCTCTATGTCGATAAGACAGCATTAGCATGGCGTATTGCCAACATGGGTAAGCCCTACTTCCTGAGTCGTCCGCGTCGCTTTGGGAAGAGTTTATTACTCTCAACTTTCGAATCCTATTTCAATGGACGCAAGGATCTATTTCAAGGGTTGGCTATTGAGCAACTGGAACATGACTGGACAATTTATCCCGTACTGCATCTTGATCTGAATGCGGAGAGATACGATGCCCCGGAACAATTACACGCCATATTGAGTAATTATCTCACACAATGGGAAACCATGTACGGGGAAGGGAAAGACGAAATTACACTCTCCAGACGTTTTGCCGGAGTCATTCAGCGAGCGTATGAACAAACAGGACGTGGGGTTGTAGTGTTGGTAGACGAATACGATAAACCACTGTTGCAAGCCATTAATAACCCGGAACTAACGGAAAACTATCGGCAGACTCTGAAGGCTTTTTACGGTGTACTGAAAAGTGCCGACCGATACCTGCGGTTCGTGTTCTTGACGGGTGTTACCAAGTTCTCACAAGTCAGCGTGTTCAGCGACTTGAACCAACTAAACGACATCAGTATGGATTTTTCCTACGCAACGTTGTGTGGGATTACACCGAATGAATTAACCGCTGTTTTTGAACCGGAAATCCATCAAATGGCACAAAGAAACCAATCAACAGAGGAAGAAATTGTGAACGAAATGATCCGGCAATATGATGGTTATCATTTCCATCCGGATGGCGAAGGTGTGTTAAACCCTTTCAGCGTGCTAAACGCTTTCGACAAACTGGAATTCGGTAACTACTGGTTTCAAACGGGTACCCCGACATTCCTCGTGGAACTACTGAAAAAGAGTGATTATGACCTCCGCTTATTAATTGACGGGATCGAAGCACCCGCATCTTCTTTCACGGAATACCGGATGAATACCGATAATCCTATTCCGTTGATTTATCAAAGCGGCTACTTGACGATTAAAGAATACGATAAACGCTTTAGAAACTATATTTTAGGTTTCCCAAACGAAGAAGTAAAATACGGTTTTCTCGATTTTTTACTCCCTTTTTATACAACCTTACCCAGTGAAGAAAGAGGATTTTACATTGGAAAATTCGTGGATGAACTAGAAAAAGGTAATATCGATGCTTTCATGACCCGGTTGCGAGCCTTCTTTGCCGATTTCCCCTACGAGTTAAATGCCCAGACAGAACGACATTATCAAGTCGTGTTCTATCTCGTTTTCAAACTCATGGGACAGTTTGTAGATGCAGAAGCACGTAGTGCCACCGGACGGGCTGATGCCGTGGTTAAAACTCCCAAATACATCTACGTATTTGAATTCAAACTAGATGGTAGCACAGAACAAGCCCTGCAACAAATCGATGATCGGGGTTATTTGATTCCGTACACGGCAGACAGCCGACAACTCGTGAAAGTCGGAGTTAATTTCAATGCCGAAAAAAGAAATATCGGGGAATGGAAGATTAAAGGCAACTGAAAGAGAACCATAATCCAAATGATTTTTGAATACTTTGTTTGAAACGTCATAGCAATTTAAAGATTAATAATAAACATACTATTGCCTATCTATTATTTTATTCATACATTTGTAATATGAAAAATATGACAAATATATCAAGTAGCGAAAAAAAGCGTTCTAAAGGAGACAGATTAAATTGGACTCCATTACGAGACGTGAAACCTGTAAAGTTGAAAGAATGTTCAACCTCTTCTCGTAAATTGTCTAAACGGGATTTGTCTAAGATAAATAGAAACGTTACAACTCTATTGATACCGTGACATTTGATTACAATGGATATGATTTAAAATTCATCCAATGTGATAAATGTAATGATGAAAGCAAGCATCTATATACAAAAATATACAAGTTTTTCTCTCCGATAACTCATTATTCTTATATAATACGTGCAGAGTATCATGAATTAGATGTGTACGCAATTAAATTTTACTGTAAACAATTTCGTCATAGCGATTTTAAATATTCTAAAATAGTTAATAAAGGAGATTTTGGTAATATAATTATTACCTGTTTAAAAGTAATTCCAATACTTTTACAAGAACAATCAACAGTTTCGTTTGCTTTTACCGGAGCAAGAACTGTTGACACAAAAAGTTTAAAAGTAGAAAGTCATGTAAATACACAAAGATTTAGGATTTACAAAAATATTGTGTCCAAGAAAATAGGTACACAAACATTCTCTCATTTTGTTAATGAACAAGCAAGTTCATACTTATTGATCAATAACCAAGCGAGAAATGTTTCTGTAAAGAAAAGAGAAATTGAAAATATGTTCAAAGAAACCTATGATGATTTACACAATATATAATAATTACAAGATAAATCTAACAATATAGAGTCACCCCCAATTAATTAAAGAAAATCTTTCCAGCTCTTAGACGAAATGGGCCTACAAACTTTAACTTTCCAAACAAAATTCATCACCGTAATCACAATATTGCAATATATTCAAAAATAATTCATTTTTGACTCACTCTTTTTTACGCTCAAGGGGACTTACTACCAAATGAGCGAAAAGATGAGTCAAAAAGAGAATAACATATTTCAGTTAGCCCGCATCATCGCAGCGTCTCTTAGAGGGAAAGCAAATGATGAAGAACAACGTACCTTGAGGGAATGGTTATCCGTTTCCACAAGAAACAAAAAGATTTATGACGGATTCAAAGACGGAAAGCGTCTGGAACAAAAAATAGTCGAATCCCAACAAATCAACTGGAAAAACGATTATCAACATTTCATCACCAAACGGCAACGCGCCCGCAAGAACAGAAGGATGAAAACGATCATCCGTTACGCAGCAATACTCACACTCCCGATCGTGGCAGCAGGTATTTTCCTACTCCAAAAGAATGATCAGCAAGCCATTGTCTCTATTTCAGAAGTCATCAAGCCGGGAGAACACAAGGCAGTATTAATCACGGGTGGAGGTGAGCGAATCACGTTATCGGATAGCACGTTATCCCCGATACAGGAACAAAACGGGATGATCGTGAACGTCATGAACAACAAGGTCTCCTATACCCTACCGAAAGATAGCTTATGCACACAAGAAAGCCCTATATTCAACACCTTACAAATTCCTCGTGGCGGAGAATATTTCCTGACGCTTGCCGATGGCACGGAAGTATGGCTAAATGCCGAAACGGAAATCCGTTACCCGGTGCAGTTTACCGGCGACAAGCGCATCGTTTACCTTGACGGGGAGGCCTATTTCACGGTAGCCCCGGACAAGAACAAGCCCTTCACGGTTATCTCCACTCATGCCAGCGTATCCGTACTGGGAACACAATTCAACTTCCGGGCTTATCCCGACGAGCGGGACGTGCAGACAACACTTGTTTCCGGTTCCGTGATCATGCAATCAGAAAAATACAAACAACAAATCAAGCTGATTCCCGGTGAACAGGGAGTGCTGGAAAAGAATTCTGCCAAGCTCACGAAACAGAAAGTGAACACGTACCTCTACACGGCATGGAAAGACGGGCGTTTCGCTTTCCGAGATGCACGTTTGGAAGACTTGTTCAGCATCCTCTCCCGCTGGTATGACCTCAGTGTTTTCTACCAGTCCCCGGAGGCCAAGGACATCCGGTTCACGGGTGATCTGAACAAAACCGATGATTTCAAATCCATATTAAAAATAATCGAACAAAATGAACGAGTAACATTTACAGTAAATCAACGCACAGTTTTTATTCAAGCAAAATAAAAAAGGCATCTGACGCTCGCAACATCAAATGCCCAAACTATTTTCTAGTTCTCATTAAAAACATTACAAATGTATGAAAAAAATGGACAAAAACAGCCATTCCTCGGGTGGATTATGGCAAAAACAAGTAAGAGTTATGAAGTTATGCTTTATCTTGACATTTATCGGCGTCATGCACCTTTCGGCAGCCACCTATTCACAAGATACACGACTGGATTTAAAGGTTAAGAATGCCTCCCTCGAAAGCGTGATGAACAACATCCGCACACAATCGGAATATAGCTTTTTCTTTGACGATGTCGCCGTGAATAAAATCTCGAACATCACGCTGGACCTGAAAGGGGCCTCGATTGAAGAGGTATTGACGACGTGCCTGAGAAACACGGGATTCTCGTTCCGGGTACTTGACAAAACGATCATTCTCTTCCGGGAAAAGGCGAAAGATGAGAAAAAGAAATCTTACCTGATCGAAGGAAAAGTACTAGACGAGAATAATCGTCCCATGCCGGGAGTAACCGTGCTTCTCGATAGCACAAAAGTAGGAACGGCCACGGATACTGCCGGACACTTCGTGTTGCCCCTACCGCAACCTAAGGGAATATTGGTTTTCTCTTTTATCGGTTACAAAACTCAAAAAGTAAAATATACCGACGGGAAACTGGTTATTGTGAAAATGCAACCCGATGTGTCAGGACTGGATGAAGTGCAAGTTATCGCCTACGGTTCCCAGAAGAAACGTACAGTGATCAGTGCTATTTCCACGTTGAAAGCCGACGAGATGAAGGAACTCCCGACGCATAGTTTGGAAAGCCTGTTGCAAGGCCACATGGCCGGCGTGGAAGTCAACAACCTGTCCGGGGCTCCCGGTGGCGGTGGTTCCATCGTGGCTATCCGGGGATATAACTCTTTTTTCACGAAAGGGCAAGGAGCCGATGGCGACACCAACGCTGAAGGTGACGACCGGGCATACGGAACCCCGCTTTACGTGATCGACGGTGTGCCGATGCAGGCATTCAGTTCACCCATCACGGGTGCCAACACGCTTTCGGATATTGACCCGTCAATGATTGAATCCATCGAGGTACTGAAAGATGCCGCCTCGGCAGCCATCTACGGGTCTCGTGCCGGGAACGGGGTGATCCTGATCACCACGAAGAAAGGACGGGCCGGGAAAGCTCAGTTCACGGCAAACGTGTCGTACTCTGCATCATGGTTGCCGGAAACTCCTACCCAAAGCGGTGGGCAGTTGGTACGTCATTATAATATAAATGCTTTGCGCAATTCAGTGAAACCGTATCAGGGTGACGACGGTAAATGGGTCATTCCCACGTCTTACGAGGAAGTGTACAATTATAATAAAGATTCCAATATTCCCATGTATAATTATTTCTTCGGAAATGCCAGCAAGGGGAACAATGCCTATGCACTGCAGGACAGTTTGAACGAGTTCTACAATAACTCCACGGACTGGTGGCGATATATGTATCGCACGGCAAATGTGTATAACGCTAATTTACAAGCCAGTGGCGGAACTGAAAATATGCGCTACATGATCGGGGCAGGGTTTTACAAGGAGGAAGGTATCATGATCGGGAGTGATTTCCAACGTGTGAATGTCATCTCGAACGTGTCGGCAAATCCCTCGAAACGCCTTCAGTTGAACAACCAGATTTCTCTTACTTACAGTGACCGTAGCCGGGGAGGAAAAGGCGGGAGCGGACAAAAAGTAGAAGGAATTTCAGTCAGCCCGCAAAAACAATCTTCCTTGCTACCGGGTACCGGCTACGTGGAGAAATATTTGTTGACCGAACTCAATTCCAATATCGAAAAGAACCAAAGTTATTCGTTGCGCTACAACCTCGTGATGGATTACGAATTTATGCGCGGTCTAAACCTGCGTGTCACAGGTGGCCTGGATTATAACCAGCAAAACCAGAATAATTTTACGCCCAGCACGGCGGACAAGAATTATCATCGTTCTTACACCAAGGGAACGATCTCCAAAAGTATTTCTATCCTGAACGAGAACTTGTTGACCTATGATTTCAAGATCAAACAAGATCATCATTTCAATATATTGTTAGGTTTATCCTTCCAGAAGGATCAATCGTATTTAAACAAAGGTAGCGCAACCGACGGTCCGAACGATTACGTTCACTATGCCTCTGGGACATGGGGTGATGCCAACGGGTTATTGAATGGCACATTGGGTGCAGAGAAAGACACGAATCCAAGTTGGTCATCTGCCTTTACCTTTCAATCCAGTTTGGAAGAGGAACGCATGAATAGTTATTTCGGGCGTTTCCGCTACAATTACAAGGAAAAATATATGGTGGAGGCCACCCTTCGGCGGGACGGATCGTCCGTATTCGGGGAGGACGTGCGATGGGCTACTTTCCCCTCTGTTGCCGTGGGTTGGGCCTTCTCGGACGAAACATTCATGAAACCCTTCTACTGGTTGAGTTTCGGAAAAATCCGTGCCAGCTGGGGACGTTCCGGACAGAAATTCACTCAATCCTATCTTGCCCACGGGTTGATGAGTAACTCTAGCACGCAATTTATGGGACAACAGGGCATGGCTCCCGATGTTACCGGGGGATTATTGAACCGGAAATTAAGCTGGGAAAAAACAGACCAGTATGACATCGGGTTGGACATGAGTTTCCTCAATTACCGGATCAAGATGACATTGGACTACTATTACCGGTACACGGAGGGACAATTGCAACGACTTGATTTACCGGGTGACTTGAACTACCAACAATTTCAATGGCAGAACGCACTCGACGTGTCAAACGAGGGATTGGAAATAGAATTAACGGCTGATATTTTACGGGAAACTGCCGTGAAATGGCGGATGAAACTGAACGGCTCACGTAACTGGAACCGTTTCGAGAAAAGTAGCGACGGGTTCGATTTTGGGAACAATGTCATCGGGAAGTCCTTGTATAATATCAAAGCTTACCAGACGGATGGTTACTATAATTCGATGGAGGAACTTACCTATTATCCCCAGCCGCATGGTTATCCGCTACCGACTCGTGAAACTACCGGTATATTTTTCACGGGTACACGGAAGTTGGTAGATAGAAATAACGATGGGGTAATCACGTCGGAGGATCAATATTATGCCGCAAGTCCTCTTCCACTCGCGCACGGTGGATTCATTAACGAGATCCGGTGGAAGCAATTCGATGTAAACATTTTCTTCACCTATTCAATAGGAAGGCATATTCTCAAGGAGTATGATGACAGGGCGATCACCCCTTCCACTGAAGGAGGGCCTTTGACACTGGACATCCGTAAAGTGAACGCGTGGACGAGTTCTGACAGCAAAAACCCGGATTATCCTCGTTTGATTTCCTACTCACTAAAAAACCAGTATTCCGGAGAATACGACACGGACATAGAAAAAGTAAATATGTTACGATTGAAACAACTCACGTTGGGTTACAACTTGCACGAGAGGATTGCTAAAAAACTCGGTTTATCGGGAGCCCGCGTATTCCTCACGGGAGAGAACCTGTTACTGATCACGAATTACTCGGGACTCGATCCGGAAATCGTGGACATCACCTCGGGAATAGATCAATTGCAATCTTACCCGCTACCGCGGAAATTTACTGTCGGATTGACCATTAATTTCTAAAGTCTATGATTATGAAAAAATTAATATTTCTTGTATTATTCTTCCCGCTGTTTTCCTGTAACGACTGGCTGGATGTCGAATCTGAGGTTTCTGTTACCTACCGCAACTATTTCCAGAGCGAACAGGATATAGAGGATATTTTTATCACGATCCTCGGAAATGAAAAGAAGATATTTGCTCCCCTCTCGCAGGAGCCTTTTGACTGGACGGGTATGTATTGTGATGACGTGGCAGATGGTGTAAAAGGTTTCCGGAATTTGGAATGGAGTGCTTATTCTTCCAGCCTGGGAAATTACACGAACTGGGGAGGTTTTTACAGTATTATTTATCTTGCTAACATGCTGGAGGAAAATCGTCACCGTTTTCAAAATGTTTCCGAGGAACGGATTAATTACTGGATTGCCCAAGCGAACTTTTTCAAGGGATTGATGTATTTCGAGTTGGCTCGTCGCTGGGGCGAGGCACCGATTGCCCCGGCAACGGAGGATGCCAGCGCGCAAGCCAAAAGCCCGGTGGACACGGTACTGGCATACGCCCTTCGAGCCGCGGAAGCCGCTTTAGTCTTACCGAAATATGACCAGTTGACGGATGCCAGCGGGGCAGCGGTCACCAGCAGGCAATTTGCCAGCATCGGTTCCGTCCGCACGTTACTTGCCAATATCTACGCATGGATGGGCGGTTTGCACGGGGACAATAAATACTGGGAAAAAGCAGAAGAACAGGCCTCTCTCGTGATCGATGGCAAAGCGGGTGCTTACTCGCTCGTGAGCATGAAAGATCTCGTGGAAAAAACGCTGGGTTCCGCTCGTGACGTGACCGAGGTCATACATACGATCGAAATGAACGGGCAGGATGATGACCGGTATTACCAAGGAAGTTTTTGGAATTCTTACCCGGGCTTTGCTTTGTTTAATTACCCCTACACGACAACAGATTTCGAGAAAATAGAGAATGCCGTGAAGGAAACTCGTATCTCGGTAGCAAAAGTGCAGGAATTGTATAATGACGAGAACGACTTACGTATCAAAGAGTACTGGCTGAACTTGGGCGAACCGATTCCTGTAACACAAATGAATAGTGAACAAAAATTAGACACGATCAGATGGTTCTACCCGAACTTTGCTTACCTGAATAAATGGAGAGAAGCCATCTACTCGGTGAATCCGGATGTAAACCTTGGAGATCGCCCCCTGATAGGCATGGAAGGTAACCGGGTTTACTGGCGACTGGCAGACTTGATCTTGTTGCGGGCTGAATGTCGTGCGCACTTGGATAACGCTGACGCCGTGAAGGACTTGAATCGTATTCGCGAACGTGCCGGTTTGATGGGATACGTGGGTTCTACCGTGAAAGAGGATTTGTTGAGAGAGATTTTTAACGAACGTGACCGGGAACTTTTTGGGGAAACTTGTCGCTACTATGACGTGGTGAGATTCGGGTATTACCGAGAATTACTCGAGGGTAATTTCAAAACGCTGACGGAATCCGACGTGAAAGAAGGTGCTCTCTATTATCCCGTGAGTCAAAACGCATTTAATAAAAACACATTAATGAAACAAAATACATACTGGTCATGGCATCTACAAGATTAAACACACTAAAGGGAATCGCACTGTTGGCATTCATCAGCTTGTGTTCCTGTACTAAATACAACTACATCGACGGGGGAGTGGCATCCGGGGTACACGATTGCAGCATGTGGGAGTATTTTGAGCAACAAACCGTGGATTGGGATTCCACGAGAATCATGATCGAACACGCCGGGATGAAGTCCATCTTCGATGGCTCCGGGCAATACAAGGACATCACGTTCTTGGGCATCACGGATCTCTCCATCGTGAGATACATGCTAGACCATAATGCCAAAGTGGATTACGATAAGGAACACGGGATAGAAGTAAGCCCCGAGGACTACTGGCATCGGGTAAAGGACATCCCGAAAGAGCAATGCGTGAAAGTCCTCGAACAATTGATTATACCGCAACGATTCATGTTGAAGGATATTCCTCAAGGAACGCGTCTCAAGACGGCGGACGGGGCGGAATACGTGGAGACGGGCGGAAAGGTTTTCACCGCGTTATCCGGTAATCTTTTTATCTGGATGGAACCGGAAGATTACGCGGGTGTTGAAGACGCGGGCGCAAAGAATCTCTACATCGCGAGACAGGTGAATACCGGGGAAAACTGGAGGGTCGCCTCTACCGATATTCAAACCACGACGGGCGTGGTGCATGCACTAGGGTATGACTTTAAAATCATTAACTTCTAAAACAACGGAACAATGAGAAATTTAATTTATTGGATTGTTTTGGGCTTTACCTGGTCGTTTTCCGCTTGTCAGGATGTCACGGTCGGCTATTTGGTTGTCGACGAGACAGCAGGGTACGCGAAAGATACCATGTATATTGTAACGAATACGGAAAACGAGTTACAAAGATTGGAAAACATTTTGGCAACGTTCTATTCAAATAATATTAGTTTAAAAAAAGAGCTTGAGGAAAAAGAAGCTACTCTTCAAGAAACAAAGGAACAGAAATACGAGGAATTGGATGAACGATTGACGCCGATATGGGATGCCATGGAAGAAGAGGATGCTGATTTTGATGCACTCATGGATCAACAAATGGCTATAGAAGAAGAAATAGATGAAAAGTATGATCCAATTCTCGCGGAAATAGAAACGAACATAGCTGAATTAAAAGAACAACAAGAAAACCTTGCTAAAGACATGGGCATTGAATCTCCCGAAATATTAAAAACGCAAATTGAGGAGTACCAAATGAAAGTTGACTATAAACTTGCTTGGGTTTCCTCTAAAATAGAGGGAGTGCAAGGCACAGAACCTGTTCTTTATTCGGTTGTTCGTGTAAAAACAGAGAAGGAAGAGAATATCGCGAAATTCATGGAGAACGTTGAGGTACTGGGAGCGGGAATGGTTTGCGTGAAATATGACTCGGAGATTGCGGGAGGTACTTACACCATAACTCTAAAAATAGAGAACGAGGGAAGAAGTCGAATTTTGGAAGATGTTTTCACAATTGTAGCGAAAGAGGTTCCCGCAGAAGAGCCAATCCCCATGCCTGAAGAATAGCAGGATAAAGTTCTGTAAAGTCATAAAGTCCACGAGGTGAGGGGGTGTCAAAAATCATTTTTCAAACTCCCTCCCCCCTTCGGGGTATTGAGCCTGCAAGCAGTCTCGAATCGGCTCTCGCTCGACAGACAACGAGTAAACTCTCTGTCTGTTCTCGCTTACTCGCCGATTTCCCTCTATAAACAGAGGGAGAGCTAAAATACTCTCTATCTTCGGGAAGAGTCACCAACTCCTCCTCTGTTTATAGAGGAGGTGGCACGAAGTGACGGAGGAGTTTTTGTTATAAAATAACTTTTGACACACCCTCCAAACACCTGTTAGCAATGAACTTTATGAACTTTCAGAACCCGGAGAGATCGTTGTATCGATAAACATTAATTTTATACATAATGAGAAAAACATTTTACTTGATGGTATTCCTAATCGTGGGAATACTGGGAAATCTGTCGGCTCAAATGACGCTGTTCAAGGGCACGTTTGACGAGGCGATAAAGAAAGCACGGGAAGAGAAAAAAGATTTGTTCGTGGACTTCTGTGCGGAGTGGTGCGGGCCGTGCAAAGCTATGGCCAGCGAGGTATTCACACAACCGGAAATAGGCGAGTATTTCAACTCTCGTTTCGTGTGCGTACAAGTGGATGTGGATGCCAAGGAAAACAAAGATATTGTCAAAAAATACAACGTGGAGGCATTGCCGACCATGGTATTCATCAGCCGCAAAGGGAAAGAAATGCGCCGTGTGCGGGGAGGTGTTCCTGCCGATGCGTTAATCAAGGAGGCGAAAATTGCCGCAGGTGATGAATTGAGTTTTGAACAATTGTATGACAAGTACAAGAAAAAGAAAAACGATTTCGACATACAGCAACAATTGCTACTTGAGGCACCCATGTTTATCCCCACGCAAGTAGGGTACGACCAGCAGAAATGGGGTGCCCGTATCGAAAGCCTGTTCCCGGAATATTTGAAAAACAAGAAGATCGAGAACATGGCAAACGGGGCCGATTTCCTGATTCTAACCCTATATCATAGAGGTACATCGAAAGAGGACCCTATCTTTGATTGCATCGCGAATAACTTCGACAAGTTTGCCGAGGGGGTGCAAAAAGACGCACCGGGAGACGGGAAAGAAATCCCGACGGGAAGAGACCGGGTGGCTCACTACTTGATTTCCATGAACAACAGCTATATCATTCAACTTTGCAAACGAGGTGATATTAACTATAAAAAACGGCTGGCCCGGGTGAATGGAGACTTGAAAAATGCCTACGCAGGAATCTCTTTCGGTTCGCTATCCGTTCTGGATGCCATTACATTGTTGGCTGATGCCACGTATGGTTTGTACCGTCACGACGAAAACACGTTCTTCGAGAAAATGAACGTTTATTTTGCGGGGAAAGGTGAGGCCACGGAGTTGGCGGACTACACGCAACCTTTGCAGGACTTGGCTACCGTGTACGAGGGGAAAATGTCTGAAAACGCTTACGGAAAATGTATCGACTGGATTGCCAAAGCGCTAACCTACGAGATGGTTGTTCCTACCCGTGTACGTTTACTTATGATGATAGGCGACTGCCTGAAGAACACGGGTGAAACCACGAAGGCAAAACAATCCTATAACCAAGCATTCATTGCCAGTGCCGGGATCGAGAATAAAGCAGAAATGAAACAGTTACAACAAATGATTCAACAATCGTTACAAGGTTTATGAAAAAAATTTTACTCCTTATTATAATAAGTATTCAAATTCCGGGCCTCCTGTACGCGCAGGATGACACCAAGATATTTCGTCATGGGCAACTGGATAACGGGTTAACTTACTACGTACGCCACACGACGATGCAACCGGGAAAAGCCGATTTTTACCTCGTGCAAAACGTGGGGGCTCTCATGGAAGAGGATAATCAAAACGGGCTGGCCCATTTCCTGGAACACATGGCCTTCAACGGGACCAAGAGTTTCAAGGAGGGTATTCCTCATTTCCTGAAACGCCGGGGTGTGACCCAGTTCAATGCCCAGACGGGACAGGACGAAACGGTGTACTACATGACGGGCGTGGCGACGGCCGACACGGGACTGGTGGATTCCTGCCTTCTCGTGATGAAAGACTGGTCGGGTTTCCTGTTGCTGGACCCGGTGGAGATTGACAAGGAGCGAGGCGTGATTAAAGAAGAACGCCGGAGTCGCCGGAACCTAGGGATGCGCTTGAGAGAACAGACAGATCCCTACGTGTTCAATCACAGCAAGTATGCCACGAGAAATATCATCGGTAGCGAAGAGATCATACAGAACTTCACACCGGACGAGTTGCGGGCTTATTACAAGGACTTCTACCGTCCGGATCAGCAGGCCGTGATCGTGGTCGGGGACGTGGATGCCGCTAAAATGGAGGCGGACATCCGGAAACTTTTCAACCCGATCCCGAAACGGGTGAACCCGAAACCCCGGTTGGTGTACGGGATCCCGGATAACGAGGAACCTCTCTACACGAAAGCTTTCGACAAGGAAATGACGGAATCATCCGTCACTCTATTGAAACGCGTGAAACAGACTCCCCCGACATCCCTGAAGGAAATGATGAAAAGGAATCTGATCAATCGTTTTTACAACCAGATTGTCGAGAAATACTTGCAAAAGTATATCGAAAGTAAAAACCCGTCGTTCGTGCAAACAATGGTTGGTTTCAACGGGTTAGTACGGAATTACGATCGCTGGAACATCTATATGCAGGCTTACCCGGGCAAGGAGAAACAAGCCTTAAAAGAATTACTGGGGGAGATAGAGCGCATACATCGCCACGCCATCAACGACAAGGAAGTAAAGGAACAGGTGGAGGCTTATTTGCCGGGATTGGAAGAATCAGAGAAGTACAAGGATAAGTTCCCGAACGAGGTGTACGTGCAACTCTACCAGAATAATTTCTTAGAAGGAAAACCGATCACGAGTATCGAGGAAGACATCGCTTACTCGCAAGAAATCTTGTCGGAATTGACGGCAAAGGATTTCCATGATTGGATTGCCTCATGGAATAGTGACTACAAGAATTGGGTGTTTATCATGCAAGGGAATGATCCGACCTATAATTTCCCAACTCAAGATGAAATTCTCGATATTATGAAGGAAGTTCGGGAAGGTGAATTGTCCGCCGGCGCGGAAGAAGAGGTGAAAGCCGTCCCCTTGTTGGACTACGAGGTGAAAGGCGGGGAAATCGTGAAAACCAAAAAGATAAAAGAACTAGACGCGGAAGAATGGACTTTATCCAATGGCTGTAAGGTGTATTACAAATTTACGGACCAAGATGGGATTAAAGTAAGTCTGCTCGGAGAGAGCGCGGGAGGATTATCTTTGCTCCCCGCAGAAGATCTTCCCTCGGCCTCGGCATTATCTACCTTGATAATGTATTCCGGGCTGTACAAACACACCATGCCGATGATGCAGGCTATATTGAAAGGACACCAGATACACCCCAACGTGACACTGGGCGAGACATTCGAGGGCGTGAGCGGGTTCTGTAACAATAACGAAACAGAAATGTTGCTTCAGATTATTTATCTTTTCTTCGAGCATCCCCGTTTTGACCGGGGTGATTTTGACAAGTACGTGTACGTCAATCGTCTCCGTGTAGAAAATACACCCCGTACGGTGAATGACACGATCTCGGAACAAATGCAGAAACTCCGAATTAAGGATTCTCCTCGTCTCTGGAAAGAGAGTACGGTGTTCTATGATGCAATGGACTTTGACAAGATGGTGTCTATTTACAAAGATCGTTTCCAGGATGCCTCGGATTTTCATTTCTATCTAACCGGGAATATTCAACGGGAAGAGGCTCGGGAACTGGTAGCGAAATACCTGGGAGCTATCCCATCCACTTTCCGGAAAGAGAAAGCCGTACATCATGACTTGCGGATAAAAGGTTCCATGACCGAAACGATCCTGGCAAATATCCCGGACAACAAGTACATGACGACCATCGAATTCTCAAACACGTTGAAATTGAAGCCGGTGGAGGACTTGGCTATCGACGTGATCCGCACGGTACTATCCAACCGGTACCAAGAGATCATTCGGGAAGATGAAGGCGGAGCATACGGGGTGAATGTCGGTGCAGCATACGAAAACTATCCGAGACCGGCACAGAATATCGTTATCAACTTTCAGAGTAACACGGAGAAAGGTGACCGGATGCGAGCCATCGTCCACGAACAGATTGATAAACTCGTTGCCGAGGGCGTGAGCGAGGAAGACGTGGAAGATATGGTGCTGATGATGAAGAAAGGACGTGTCGGGGTGCTGGAAAACCGGGGTAATGCCCACTGGCAGGATGCCTTGCGCCTCTATGCTGAAACGGGCAAAAATATAGATTCGCCCGAATTATTCGAGAATCCGATTAAAAAATTAAATGCAAAAATAGTACAAGAAGTCGCTAAGAAATTCTTTGCAACGGCTGAATGTATCGACATCGTAGTGAGATCCAAATAAGGTGCAACTTTAATTTTCTCAATGGAGGGGCCTACAAAAGCCCCTCTGTTTTCTTTTTCCCACGGGCATTGAGCCGGAAACTCATCACGGTTAAATCATCCGATTGCTCAGCCTTCCCGACAAAACGTTTCACGTCCCCAACCACTTTCTCCACCATTTGCCGTGGTGCTAGTTGGGAATGACTTGCCACCAAGTTAAACAACCGATCTATCTTATAAAATTTAGATCGTTCATTTTGAGCTTCCGACACCCCATCCGTGTACAAAAGCAACTGAGAACCCGGAGCAAAATAACATTCTTGTTCCTCGTAATCATAATCGGAAGTAACACCCAAAGGTAAATTATCCGCAGTCTTGAAGAAAGACACGGTTCCATCCGGGGCAATCAATAACGGGTAAGGATGTCCCGCATTACAGAATCTCAGACGATTCGTGTTCAGATTCAATACCCCGGCAAAAAAAGTAATAAACATACTCGTGTTCCCGGTCCGAATCAAACTCTGGTTCATTAGATTCATGATATAATTCAAAGAGGTATCCCGCAGAGCCAAAGATCGCATCTGGCTGATCGTGGTTGCCATAAACAAGGAGGCAGGAACTCCTTTCCCCGAAACGTCCCCAATGGCGAAACCAAACTCATCCTCGTTCAGCATCAAATAATCATACAAATCCCCTCCGACCTGACGAGCCGGATGCAACACGGCATGAATATCAATACATTCGGCTCCAAAGGTGGGGACAAATTGTTTCGGAACCATTCCCAATTGAATATCATGGGCGATACGCAACTCACTCTCGATCTTTTCATTCGCTGTCGTCGTCCGACGTAACTGATCCACGTATTCCGTCAATTGTTGCTGCATGAAAAGAAATGATTCATACAATTCCCCTAATTCATCCTTAGACCGGATACGCGGTAACGGTGTGTTAAAGTTCCCTTGTGCCACATCCCGAGCTGAAGCAGCAAATATCGTCAATGGTTTTGTGATTCGTCGCACGGCCACAAAACAAATAAAATAAACAAATAACAACAACAGGACAAAGCCAATCAGCAGATACATATTAAATTTGCTCAACTTACCAAACACCTGATCGTATGGACAAATTACCGCCATATACCAATCGGTTGCCACCACCGGCGTGTAATACACATAGGACAGAACTCCCCCATCGTCCACGATGATACTACCGCTTTTCCCGGCTGCCATCTCGTTTACCAGAATAGTAACATTCGTATCCCGTGCCTCTTTTGCCGTTTCGAACATATTTTGACCAATCATCACCTCCCCTTCCCTGCGCAAGATATAACGTCCCTGTTTGTCAATAACCACGGTATAACTACCCTTGTAAGGCTTGATCGAATCGACCAGATCACGCAACCATCGATTGGTTAAATCCACGGATAAAATACCAATTAGTTCATGCTTTTCCCCATGAACCGGAACCGCGTAAGACGTCGTGATCACATCCGGATCACCCGCATCCCGATAGGGCTTACTCCAGTACCGGTGTTCCCTCGCACCTTTGTACCAGCCTTTTTCAAAATAATTGTAATCTTCACTCCCGACTTGAATGGTCTTCACGGAATCTCCGACCATATATGAATAAGGGGCAAAGTAATGTCCCTTTTCCGGGAAATAGTAAGGTTCAAAAGCAATCGCACAACCAAAAATCTCCGGGTTATCTTTTACAATCCGCCGAGTGATACCAAACAAAGAATCCGGCTCCTTTACATATTCAACGATCATCCATCCTAGGTTTTCAGGAATCTTTTCCACCTTACTCAATAACGCACTCACACGTAAATTTGCCTGAGCAGCCATACTCTCTATCTTATCCTCGGCCTCTTGCGACAACGTTTCCGTTGAGTAGTGATAAAATACGCCCACTAAAACAAAAGAAAGAATTGTAATGAACGAAATCACATACAAACTCAATTTAGCAGGAAAAGATTTTTTATATCGATCAAATATCATAATTATCAATTGATGAAAAGTTCCTTATTATACCCCGTTATAATAAGCCACGAATATACAAAAAAACTATAAAACTAGTACAAAAAAATAATTATTCAAGAGTCTTTTCCCAAGTGATTCCGGCTAACAAGCTCCATCAGTACTGATTGGAAAAAATAAACTTGTAAAAGAATTTCCACACACGAATACTTCTCATCTGAAATATTTGTTCTTATTAAATATTAATACTAATTTAGTCGCGAATTACAAACGAAAACGTTTTAAATATTTAGTAGATGTATAAACCATCAGAATATTATTTCGTTTTAGCCTACATCGTGGGCGTACTTAAATTGTTCGGGGGACTATGAAAATTCCGCCGGAGTAATTTCAGGCATCTTTTGGCAACAGGTATGTTGCTCTCTTTTAAGCAAAACAAACAACTTAAATCAATAATCTTTTAATTATGCAAAAACAACTATTATTAGGTGTTGAAGCTATTGCACAAGGTGCTATAGACGGAGGTATATCCGGCGTGTTCGCGTACCCGGGAACCCCTTCAACAGAGATCACTGAATACATTCAGGAATCGAAACAGGCTATCGCCCGTAACGTTCACCGGATGTGGTCTGCTAACGAAAAGACTGCCATGGAAACCGCACTAGGAATGTCCTATGCAGGAAAAAGGGCCTTGGTATGTATGAAACACGTGGGAATGAACGTGGCCGCAGACTGTTTCATGAACGCTGCTATTACCGGGGCTAACGGAGGTATGGTTATTATCGCTGCCGACGACCCATCTATGCACTCATCTCAAAACGAGCAAGATTCACGTGTATACGGTAAATTTGCCTTAATTCCAATCATGGAGCCCTCTAACCAACAAGAGGCATACGACATGACCCGCTACGCTTTCGACTTGTCAGAGCAAATGGGAACTCCCGTGTTATTAAGAATCACGACTCGTCTGGCACACTCTCGTTCCGGTGTTGAACCAAGAGAGGCTAAAGCCGAAAATGAAATGCGTTTACCGGAAGACAAACGTCAATTCGTGTTACTTCCCGCTATCGCTAAAAAAAGATATAAATTATTACTAGAGAAACAAACCGCTTTCGAAGAGGCATCTGATAACTCTTCTTTCAACCAATATATTGACGGGGCTGACAAATCAATGGGTATCGTCGCTTGCGGTATCGGTTACAACTACCTGATGGAAGTGTTCGGTGGAAACTGTCCTTACCCGGTAGTAAAAGTAAGCCAATATCCTCTTCCGAGAAAGATGATCACCAAATTGGCAGAAAGCACTGAAAAATTGCTCGTTTTAGAAGAAGGCTACCCGGTAATTGAAGAGGCTTTGAAAGGTTACTTGGAAAAAGAATGTGTACTCGGACGTTTGGATGGCACGCTCCCCAGAGACGGAGAGTTGAACCCGGATCACGTGGCGAAAGCATTCGGCTTACCTTCTATCGAAGGATCGCCTGTACCAGAGATCGTGGCACCTCGTCCACCGGCCCTTTGCGTGGGATGTAGCCACAGAGACGTGTATGCCGCCTTGAATGCAGTTGTTGCCGAATACCCGAATGCGCGTGTATTCTCTGACATTGGTTGTTACACTTTAGGAGCCCTTCCTCCATTCCAAGCAATCAACTCTTGCGTGGACATGGGAGCCTCTATCACCATGGCAAAAGGTGCCGCAGATGCAGGATTATACCCGGCAGTATCCGTTATCGGAGACTCCACGTTCACTCACTCCGGAATGACCGGGTTACTGGATGCTGTAAACGAAAAAGCCAACATCACAATTATCATTTCCGACAATGAATCCATCTCCATGACCGGAGGTCAGGAATCTTCAGCATTAGGACACCTGGAATCTATCTGTCGCGGTATTGGTGTTGAACCGGAACATATCCGTGTTCTACTTCCCGTACCGAAAAATCACGATGAATTGTGCAAGATCATCCGTGACGAGATCGAATACAAGGGTGTATCCGTGATCATCCCGAGAAGAGTTTGTATCCAGAAAGCTGCAAGAGACGCTAAGAAAAAGAAAAAATAAATTGATTCAAAGATCAATTTAAAATCTAAAACTTAAAATTTAAAATTATGAAGACAGATATTATATTAGCGGGTGTAGGTGGACAGGGAATCCTTTCTATCGCTGCAGCATTGGGGTCTGCCGCCCTCAACAATAACCTGTACATGAAACAAGCCGAGACTCACGGAATGAGTCAACGCGGGGGTGATGTGCAGTCTTTCATGAGAATCTCCGACAAACCGATTTTCTCTGACCTGATCGCCAAAGGAACAGCCGATATTATCCTTTCAGTTGAGCCGATGGAGGCATTACGTTATCTTCCCTATTTGAAAAAAGGGGGATACGTGGTAACGAACGCCACCCCGTTTATCAATATCCCGAACTATCCGGAAATTGAAACCTTGATGGCCACGTTGAAAACCCTTCCTCATCAAGTAATCATTGACGCTGACAGCATCGCTAAAGAGGCTGCAGGCAACGTACGTGCCAGCAACTTCGTGATGATGGGTGCCGGTTCTCCTTTCATCGAAATTCCCTTCGAATACTTGGAAAAAGGTATCATGGCTATTTTCGAACGTAAAGGTGCCGATGTCGTAGAGATGAACTTGAAGGCATTACGTGCCGGACGTGAATTCGCACAAAACTACATTAAATAATCGGATCTGGGGGAGTTGGCAATGACTCCCCAAGCAAAAACCCGTCTAATCTTTGGTGTTAGACGGGTTTTTTAGATCATCCAGAAGGATTATTTGAAACACTTAACGAATCATGTTCCAAATATTTACTTTTGTTGGGAAATCACTTCAAATAAACAAAATACATCGTATTCTTTGAATGAAACACTAAAAAAACTGATTTACAGTCCTTTTTTATAGAATTTCCGACAAAACAGAGAAAGTTTCTCGTTTTTTCACTTATTCAATAGTTCATTTTTCATAAGCAAAGATTACGAACGAAGGTTTGCTCTCATGTCAAGTTTGTCATTCCCGAACTTTAACCCATTTCATGGCATCGGCGACAACCTCCTGCGGTCCCCACTTTTCGTTGGTAGAATTGGGATCTCGATCCCTATCACTCAAGGTTACCCATGCTGTTGTCCCGTGAAAATTAAAAACACCCAAGGATATCCACCTCCAATCATCCTTGTCCATCGTCAGAACAACCTCATGTTCTTCCTGTCCATCGAATACAGAATAATAATACTTCCTCGAAAAACGAGGTGCCCAGGACGGATATACACTTTGAGCATCATAAGGCAGATAACAAAATACCTCGTATTTCCCTTCTTGTGGTAAACGAGCTTCCCACCGCACTTTCTGGTTACCCTTGCCGGCTTTTTTGAAATACGCCCCTTTCACGGGGAAACCTTGGCAATCAGGTTGGATCGTGAATCCCCAATGATTGACAGGGGCAAATTGGTAACATTTGGCCCGTGTCTCAACCTTTCCGAACAGGGAAGCAAGACTAAACTTTCTTGTTTCCAGGATCGTGAACCCCCGGTCCTCGTTATCCACGATAATCTCGTCGTCATTTGTTGGGAACAACAGGGTATCGAGGGGTAAAAAACGCATAGTAGTATCGATATCGGCATTCCCTCTTTCGCTTGACAATTCTATTAAGGACGGGATATTTAAAGCCAACACAGTATATACAAAATTGCTATTACCTTTCACGAACTTCTTTATGTCCCGCCCTTCTCCCGGAGGAATCACCCATCCCTGACTATCACACAACGTGATAATACCCGGAACTTTACCATGATTAAACACCTTAAAATCATATACCCAATCACCACCCTCGCCAGAAACGCAATGTCCGGCTATTTGAAAAACAGGTAACCTGTTTTGCCTGAATAGATTCTCGACAATAGTGTCCAATCCGACATTGCTACTTTTGAAAAATTCTTGGGAGAACTCTTCAAAAGTTCTTTCCTCGAAAAGATGTCGTTTGAGAAAATCGTGATAAACTTCCTGAAATTTGTTCTTTCCAATTCTAACATACAAAAGGTTTCGCAACACATCGCACTTCTTACGAATTATATTATCAAGCAATTCCGGGGAGAGCGAAGAATCTCGCAAGGCATCCTCTAGACTGTGATCTTTCAAGTAATCCACGATAAGATACTCAACATTCTCGCTCAACGCATCATCTTCGGGAGAACTAAATATCAATGTTAACATATCATTTATCAAAGGCCACTCGTCAGAATGAAGAAAACTCGTGTTACCGATGCCACTCGGCTCCAGATCACAACTACCGTCCTCAAACAAACTTAATTCATGGTACAAGTGAACACGCATTTCGTCTTCTTTGTTCGCAAAAGAAGCTATCAACTCGTCTGCCGAGTATTTCTTCTCCGGCAGGAACACCATCCCTCCCTGTACACGTTCACCTGACTGCAACGACCTTCCCGTAAACACGTGAAAATTACAAGGAACTTCCACACAAGTGAGCCAACTATAAGGATATTGTAACGTGGGATCGTAATCAATTTTATTCTCGTACCGTTTACTTACATAATCGAAATTATAACTATAAAACTCCACCCTACTCTTTACTCCCTCAATAGCGAGAAGCAATTCCTCTCTGGTAACAGCATCATAACGGTCAAGCAAGAATTCATGCTCAGGCAAATAGAAAAGTTCTGCCCTTACCGGGTGATTGTCTTCTACGAACTCAATAGGTTCTCTCACATCAAATTTCGTTCCTATCGTATCATTGCAAATCAATATCTCTCGTCTCTTGTAATTACCGATGCAGAGACTGATCCCGGGCATATTATGATCGAAACTAAACTTCGTATCCCCGGCAGTTTCCCGATCGGCCTGTCCCTGAGATATCGCTACAAGCTTGGGATCATGTTGCACCTCCAAGGTGTAGCGAGTGAACATCTTTTCCCGGAAACTCAGGGAATGGTAAGGAGGGATACTGACCGGATACCAAACGCATTCCGGGGAAAGCAGTTTGTATTCTTTCTCGCAAAAAGCGGGGGAATAACCGAAGCGATAAATACCTATCGTGTTCACTTCCGGAGATACATATTTCTCTTCCGGAGTATCGAGAAAACAGAAACTATTGTCTATTTTCCCCTCGTATTTCACGACAACATCTCTCGTCTTGCCGGGTGCCACCGTCTCGTCCGCAAGAATCACCTGCCGATCTCGTCGGAAAGAGACCGTTTCCCCATCCACCGTGATCGAGGAAACAACGAGCCCGGGATTCAGGTAAAATACCAGCGGGAGAATTATGCTCTCCCTATTCTTAACAGTCATCTCGCTCGTCACGGAAATTCCACCGTTTTCTGTTTCTTTCAAATGGAGGTGGTTTGCGATAATCTTGAGTGGTTTCTCCTGCCCGTACTCTGCGTAAACCTCTCGGAAAACTGCCCGCTTTTGGGAGACAGCCTGAATGCAGTGAATATAAACGACAGCCAAACTACTAGTAACAATCAACGGCAACAAAGCCATGTAAACTAGCCGGAATGGCGCCTGCGGATTATTATGAATCCGCGGGTAAGGAATCACGGACAGAATGACCAACCCACCCCCGAAAAACAGGACAAACAGCCGTTGCAACAAGTAATCCCCGAGATTCACATGCCCCGTGAAGTCTGAAAACATATTAGGAATCCCCGTGGCTAAGGGATCAAATAATCCGTTTAACCAAATAGATCCCGGGAGAGTTAACACACCGAGGATAACCACAAGGAAGATTATGCCCAAACCTTGGTTCTTCACCAACCTCACCACACAGGAAGAAAGAGCATTACAGAAAACCGTGACCGGCAGGTTCAAGGTCAACCAATAAAAGAGATAATATCCAGCGTTGAACACTTCGGGATAAAAAAGAAGGTTCAATAACCCGCAAAAAGCAAGTACCAACACATTGACAACCGTGAAAGCAAGGATTTTACCGATGACATTTCCTGTCACGATCTCAGTATTCCCTTGGGCGTGAACATTCAAAGCCATCGTAGAATCCAAACGGGAGCGTCGCATGTCGTTGATCACGAGGATCGCCCCAAAACACAGTTGCAAGATGTTGAACAAGTAAGCACACCTAAAGGGAATGGACGAAGACAATGACCGCGAAACCCAGTCCATAACCGGTCCCCGAAACAGTTCTCCGATACTTGACGTCCCCCCCAAACGGGATAGTGGTGTGAACATGTAAAGGGTGATCCCCACGATCCCAAGAATAACAAATATTCTAAAAATTACGTTCCGACTAGAACGCTTATACTCGTATAAAATTTCGGTAAAGATATGGTTTCTGTCCATCACGCTTGCCTTCTATTATCAATTTAATCTCTAGATACGAATTCCTCTCTCAAAAATATATAAATGTTCCTTCAAATCACTTCCAAATATAAATAACGTATTCTTTAAGTGATTTTTATTAGATACCAGCAATAATAAATATACTACTATCTTGTTTCTGATTTTATTTCGTGACAATTAATGTAGCTTCTGATGTAACCTCCCCCAAAGCGTTATATATTTTAACCTTATATGTTCCGGCATCTTCTGGCCGAACTAAATTTATTACTAATGTTGCATATCCTTCTTTAAGATAGGATTCAATCCGATCATCACTAGTCGAAATTGGCCTCCCATTATAAAACCATTCCACTCGGATATCCGGATCGTCAATAGGCACAAAACGAGCAAGAAATACCGCAATGCCCCCTTCATTAACCGCCAAATTCATAAGGTGTTGTACTATTATGGGTTTTTCCTTTATAATAGAAGCACTCTCAATGAGTTTCGTATCACTTTGTTCCACAAATCTTTCCTCTTGATTGAAC
>NZ_JBCOSQ010000067.1:0-10558 GCF_040920905.1 Butyricimonas sp. RTP31003st1_G1_RTP31003_210430
TTTCCTCTTCGACTTTACTATTCAAAGATAAGCTTTAATTGGAAAAATGTTACCAACTATTTTTGGCCACATTACTAAAATATATAGAAAGAATTATTCATTCTTGAACTGATCATCTCCGAATGCTAACATCGGGAAAGTGATAAAGGGAAAGAAAATAGTTGCAATGGTAAATCCAATACCTTTTCCGAATTTCTCCAAGAATTCTTTTAAAGCGATGATAGAGAAGATGATGTTTGCAATCGGAACAAAAATCATGATCAAAAGCCACCACCACGGTCTGTTAATGATTTGGAGCATTACGTAAAGATTGTAAATAGGGATAATGCCTTCCCAACCTTGTCTTCCTGCTTTTTCGTACACTTTCCACATGGAAACAAGTAATAATACGACAATAAGCAAGTAAATGATAGATACTAACATAGTTCTGATTTTTTTAGTTAAACATTTATAAGTAAACTCGTTTTTTCCTTTCGTATACACACAGCATTTTCGTTCGCAAATGTATAAAAATCTATACGATTGTCAAAGTTTTTTCTTTCTATTATCTGTGTTTTTACCGTTAAAACTTTTATTATCTGTTTTTTTAGACAATAGATTTCTTTTGTATTTGTTTTTTAATACATTTGTAATATCGAATGTATGCTATTTATGGGCGATTTGGAGAATGGTGTATTAGGAAAAGAAAATGTTGCGGGGGATAACGGAAATGAAAGTTCTAAAAACGAGATTGATGTTATTCGTTACGCACTGGATCACGTGGATCAGGAAATTTTTGTATTCCGTCCAGGTGGAGAACTCGTGTATACCAATCAACCGGGTAGAGACAGGTTCCATCTACCGGAAAATCTGACTGGAATTTACGCATGGACGTTAGATCCGACGTTAACATTAGAGTCTTGGAACAAGAGAACTCAGCCAGTTAGGGAGCGTGGGGAGAACTTTGAGAGTATGTTGTATTTAAACCGGCCCGGTGGGGGATGTGATGTCTTGAAAATGTTTGCTCACTCGACGATTCGTGTTTCCGGGGAAGAGTTAATCTGGGTCTTTGGGCGGGATGTATCCCTGCACGTGAAAAATGAGAATAAAATTAAAGAGCTTAATTCCATTATGAACACCGTACTAGACAATATTCCCGTGTATTTGTTCGTGAAAGATGCCGGACCGGAATTTCGTTACGTGTATTGGAATAAAGCTTTTGAGACATATTCTCATATTTTACGGGAGAATGCTCTAGGTAAAACCGATTTTGAGGTTTTTCCCAATCCAAAAGATGCAGAACGTTTCAGACGAGATGATAAAGAATTACTTCGTACGGGAAAAGATATTGAATTCTTGGAGACCTATGAGACGAAAAAAGGGGAGATAAGAACTGTGAAGACGTTGAAGACTTTGGTCCGGAATGACTCTGGTGATCCCTGTTTTCTAGTTGGTGTTTCGTGGGATATAACAGATTTAAAAAGTACGGAACAAGAGTTGGTTAAGGCTCGTTTGAAAGCGGAACAGTCGGACAAATTAAAGTCTGCTTTTCTGGCGAACATGAGCCATGAAATTCGTACGCCTTTGAATGCTATTATCGGTTTCACTCGTTTGGTGGCAGAAACGGAGGATGCGGGAGAGAAAGATTATTATCTGAATATCGTAGAGAACAATTCGGAGTTGCTGACACAATTAATAAATGATATACTTGATTTATCAAGGATTGAAGCCGGGAGCTTGGAGTTCGTCTATAAACCGGTTAGTATCCGGGAGTTGTGCTTGAAAATTCAAGAGGTACATCGGGTACGCATGAAAGAGAATGTACAGTTGGAGTTTGAGGATGGTGGTTTAAATACCCACGTGTTAACAGATGGAAACCGACTATTTCAAGTTATATCTAATTTGATCACGAATGCCTCAAAGTTTACAGCAAAGGGATTTATACGTTTCGGTTATCAACAAGTGGATGATTTTATCGAATTCTACGTGGAGGATTCCGGGTGTGGAATTCCCAAAGATAAAGTACCTACAATCTTTGATCGTTTCACAAAATTGAATACCTTTGTGCAAGGCTCTGGCTTAGGATTGGCGATATGTAAAATGCTTGTAGAGAAAATGGGAGGGAACATATTTGTTCAATCTGAGGAGGGACATGGTTCTATATTTAAATTTACAATTCCTTATCAAAGAATTACTATCGAAACAGACATAAACGATATGGAAAATAACGAGATTAAAGAAAATGTAAGCATGGGAAGAACGATTTTAGTGGCGGAGGATGTGGAGAGTAATTTTCTTCTATTGAAAGCAATTATCGGGAAGACTTATACATTGCTCCATGCTTGGAATGGAAAGGAAGCTGTTGAGATATATGAACAATCCCAACCTGATCTTATTCTTATGGATATTAAAATGCCGGAAATGGACGGGTTAGAGGCAACTCGAATCATTCGTAAAGTTTCTCAAGAAATTCCGATTATAGCTTTAACAGCATTTGCTTTTGACGATGATCGGGTAAAAGCGTTAGAGGCTGGTTGTAATGATTATTTGACCAAGCCGTTGTCTGCTCCTTTATTAAAGGAAACGATTGCCAAATATCTGGTTTGATTGATATTATTAAAATTATTATATTTCTAATTTACGTGCATGGAAGTTCGTCATGAATTTCCATGTCGTGTATAAAAAAGGATGTCATTGGAGTATGAAAAAAGCTGTAAACGATAAGTTTACAGCTTTTTTATGTAGATGTTAGAATTTTATTTCACCTCCTCGAAGTCAACGTCAGTTACTTCTTGGTCTTTACCACCATTGTTCGCTTGTTGTTGTTGATCAGCGTGAGGGGCTCCTTGTTGTGCTCCTTGTTGTTGTTGGGCGTTGTACATTTCTTGAGATGCAGCCTGGAACACGTTGTTCAGTTCATCAATAGCCGAGTTGATAGCGGTAACGTCCTGAGCCTTGTGAGCGTCTTTCAGTTTTTGCAAAGCAGCCTCGATCGGTTGTTTCTTGTCGGCAGGTAATTTGTCTCCAAACTCTTTCAATTGTTTTTCTGTTTGGAAGATCATACTGTCGGCTTTATTGATCGTGTCGATTCGTTCTTTTTCCTTCTTGTCAGCCTCTGCATTAGCGGCAGCCTCGTCCTTCATTCTCTTGATATCGGTATCGGAGAGTCCGGATGAAGCCTCGATACGGATAGATTGTTCTTTTCCGGTAGCTTTATCTTTTGCAGATACTTTTAGAATACCGTTAGCATCGATGTCGAAACTAACCTCGATCTGTGGAACACCACGTGGGGCTGGTGGTAGTCCGTCCAAGTGGAAACGTCCGATCGTCTTGTTGTCTTTTGCCAAAGGACGTTCTCCTTGTAATACGTGAATTTCAACAGACGGTTGGTTGTCGGCAGCCGTGGAGAATACTTCCGATTTCTTGGTCGGGATCGTGGTGTTGGATTCAATCAATTTAGTCATCACTCCACCTAAAGTTTCAATACCTAAAGAAAGCGGGGTTACGTCAAGTAACAACACGTCTTTTACTTCTCCGGTTAATACACCACCTTGGATAGCGGCACCAACGGCAACAACTTCGTCCGGGTTAACTCCCTTGGAAGGAGCTTTGCCAAAGAACTCTTCAACTTTCTTCTGTACAGCCGGGATACGGGTAGAACCACCTACCAGAATTACCTCGCTGATGTCTGATGCACTCACGTTTGCATTCTTCAATGCACGACGGCAAGGCTCGATGGTTGCTTGTACCAGATGGTCTGTCAATTGCTCGAATTGTGATCGGGTTAAGGTTCTTACCAAGTGTTTTGGAATTCCATCAACCGGGAATATGTACGGCAAATTGATTTCCGTGGAGGTTGAGCTGGAAAGTTCGATTTTAGCTTTTTCAGCAGCTTCTTTCAGACGTTGGTGAGCCATCGGGTCTTTCCGGATGTCCACGTTCTCGTCTTTCTTGAACTCGTCAGCCAGCCAGTTGATAATCACGTCGTCGAAGTCATCTCCTCCTAGGTGGGTATCACCATCAGTTGATTTTACCTCGAACACTCCGTCACCTAATTCCAAGATAGAAATATCGAAGGTACCACCTCCCAAGTCGAAGACGGCGATCTTCATATCTTGATCTTGTTTATCCAATCCGTAAGCCAATGCAGCAGCAGTCGGCTCGTTGATAATACGTTTCACGGTCAACCCGGCAATTTCTCCGGCCTCTTTCGTCGCTTGACGTTGGGCGTCGTTAAAATATGCAGGAACGGTGATTACCGCCTCTGATACCTCTTGTCCCAAGTAATCTTCGGCTGTCTTCTTCATTTTTTGAAGAATCATGGCAGAGATTTCCTGCGGGGAATATTTACGATCACCAATTTCAACACGCGGGGTGTTGTTTTCTCCTCTTACCACCTTGTAAGGTACACGATTGATTTCTTTATCTACCTGATCATAGGTTTCACCCATGAAACGTTTGATAGAATATATTGTTCTCGTCGGGTTCGTGATAGCCTGACGTTTTGCAGGGTCACCTACTTTTCTTTCGCCATTGTCAACAAAAGCAACAATAGATGGTGTTGTTCTCCTACCTTCACTGTTCGGGATCACCACCGGCTCGTTACCTTCCATTACGGCAACGCAAGAGTTCGTGGTTCCCAAGTCTATACCAATAATCTTTCCCATATTGTTTAATATTTATAATGTTATTATTTTCTATTTACTTTTTCGTTCTTTGTCCCTGAATAGTTTCAAGAACATTTATCTTTTATCAAACGGTGTGCCAGTTCCCAAATAAGACTTATTTTCATAAAAATCTCTTACAGGCACGTGGTTGGTGTCATATTTACTGACAGAACGTCATAAATTGAACGGGTCAAGACGTTTCAATCTGACAATGAAATGGCAGAAAGAGTATTGGGAGTTGATAACTTATTTTATATCTTTATACCCGTTAAAGGTCGTAAGTAGGCGGTAAAATATATTAACTAGTTGTGTAAAAGATTTTACAGTGGAAGAAGTCGTAAATAAGTCTATTCAGGTAATTGGTTTCACGAGAAATGCCGATTTTCAATTACCCGTTTTAAATACCAATAAAGAATTCTTGCAGGAGAATATCATCCTGCTACGGGTTGGTTGTCAACATGAAGAGTTTCTAAACGTGTTACAAGAGGTACGGGCCGAGGATATAATGCTTGTCGATCTGGACCGGGTGGCCTTGCCTGTGTTGAACGCTCTTGGACAAGCTTACGGGAAAACTGAACGAAAGGATCATGTTTATTACGTGAGTAGCCGGAAACGTAAGCTGTGGCTTGGGTTTGTGGATGCAGTCCTGTGGCGGGGTGATCGGAGTATCACGGATTCTCCTGTGTTAATTGGTAACAAGTCTTTGTTTATGAAAGCATACGCGGGGAATGACCTAGACGGTAATCTATTGAGGGCTGTGAGTTACAGTTTACAGAAAGCGTTCGTGAAATTCGGGACCTTGGAGGTGTCTGTTACCTGGAAAGATGCGGAAAACGTTTCGAACCCTGCCGTGAATTATTTTTGGAAGATACCTTTTCGTTTTTTGACCACAGGCCGTTTCTTTACCACCTTGTTTGATGTTTCCGGTCGGTCTCGTCGGGATATGACATTCCGGATGTTTATGCTGTTATTCGGTTTGTTCGTCTTTTTTTATATGCCTTATATCAGTAAAGATTACGGGATTAGCGGGGACGAGTTTGTCGATCACCGGCATTCCGGTTATGTACTTGATTTTTTCACGAAAGGGGATAAGGCCGCGTTGAATCAGCCTCAAACGGCTTTACACCTTTACGGTAATTCGATGCAGGTGGTGGCGGCTGTCGTGGCTAACATGATCGGTGCGGATGATGTTTATGCCGTGCGTCATGTTGTGTGTGCCTTGGTGGGAGCTTTGGGGATAATTATGATCGGTTTGATGGGAATGCGTTTCGGAGGAGGGTTGTGTGGACTCATTTCCATGTTGTTACTCTTTTTTTCGCCCCGTTTCTTCGGGCATAGTATGAATAACCTGAAGGACATTCCGTTTGCCGTGGGATACTTGGTTGCCATATTCTATTTCGTGCGGATGTTCGATCGTTATCCCGTGGTCAAACTACGACACATGATCGGGGCCATGCTGGGAATCGCTTTGGCATTGGGAACCCGTTCCGGGGGCTTGCTTTTGTTTCCGTACTTGTTGATGTATGGCGGTTTGTTTTACATCTTATGGGTTGGATTCAAGGAGTTTTATAAATTTATGAAATATCTTAAGGATGTCGAAAACATCTTGTTTTTGATTATACTCGTTTTATTTGTTGGGTATTTCTTGTCTATCATCACGTGGCCTTTTGCGTTGGCTCGCCCGTTTACTAACGTGGTTGTGTCATTGAAGGAATTCACGAATTATAATATCGGGTTGCGCACGATATTCGAGGGAGAACAGATGATGTCGAATATGCTGCCTGTTCATTATGCCCCGAAATACTTGATGATCGGGTCTCCCTTGGTGGTGGTAGTCGGTTTTATCGGGTATCTTTTTTTCATGGCTTTCCGGAAGAAGGAATTCTCTCTGTTGTCGTTCTTCATTTTATTCTCACTGGTATTTCCCGTGTTTTGGGTGATTTACCAGAAATCAAATTTGTACGGGGGAATTCGTCATTTGTTGTTCGTGATGCCTTTCATGGTGTTGCTGGCAGCCCGGTTCTGGACGTTAATGTTATCTGTTTCCCCTAAATATTTGAAGGGTGTCATGGTGGTTGTGCTTGTCGGGTTGTTATTCTTACCTGCACGTCACATGGCCGTGAATCATCCCAATGACTATGTTTATTTTAACGAGTTGGTGGGAGGGTTGCGAGGTGCTTACGGAGATTACGAAACGGATTATTATTATAATTCCTTGAAAAAAGGGGTGGATTGGTTCAAGAAGAACGTGGATTATAAGGGACGTCCTCTCCGGATCGTGACGAATCATAGTGCGAATCTGCAACATTATTTCCGGAAAGATACGAATGTTACCATCGTGTATAGCCGGTATTACGATAAATTCAGCAAGGAGTGGGATTACATGATATTCGATAACGTGTATATCAATAGTTTCCAGTTGAAAAATGGTCTTTTCCCAGTGAAAGAGGGCTTTTTGTATTCGGTGGATGCCGATGGGTTGCCGATGTGCGTGGTGGGTGAGAGAACGTCTAGGGATGATTACGAGGCAATCAAGTTGGAGGAACAGAAGAAGTACCCGGAGGCGATCGCGAAATTGGAGAATTATTTGAAGGGTCACCCGTGGAACGAGGAAATGTGGATGCGTTTATCCCGGATGTACTACACGATTGGCAAGCCGGAGGAGGCTCTTCGGTGTACGGGTGAATCTCTGAAATGGCAACCGCAGTTGATGGATGCGTTGAATATCCGGGCGTTGAGTGCTTTGGATTTGAAAAAGTTCACGACGGCTCATCAGGCGGTTGACGCGATGTTGGCCCAAAATGACGTGGCATCTTCTTCTTATTATTTGAAGGGGTTGATTTACTACACGGAGGGAAAGGATAAGGAGGCGCTGGATAATGTCAATAAAGCGTTGAGGTATAACGGTGGAAACGTGCAGGCGTTGGCCTTAGGTGGGGATATTTTACGGCGAAACGGGAGTTATTCGAAAGCGATAGAACCTTACGAGAAGGTGGTGAGAGCCAAACGGGCGGATGAGCGGGTGTTACTTTCTTTAGCGGAATGTTACTGTCGTGTGAGTAACTATAAGTTGCTGGAACAGATTACGTCATTGTTACACGAGCAAGGACGGGATAAAGAGGCGTTGCAGAAGATTGAACTCCGGGCTTTGATTCAGCAGAAACGCATGGAAGATGCCGAGAAATTGTTAAAACAGATGAGCGGGGTTAAAGAAGATAGCGAGTTCTTGTTATTACGTGCTTTATGTGAACTTGCGGCGGGACGCCGGGCTACAGCCACAGAAATGGCTCAAAAGGCGATAGAACTGGACCCGAAGAACAGGGAGGCGATTGAATTACAGCGTTTCTTGTCGAAAGAAATGGAGATTCGGAAATAAAACGATTATAAATGAAAAAGATATGTGTCATCATCCCGTGTTATAACGAGGCGCAACGTTTGGAGTTGGAGGTCTTCCGGGAATTCGTGGGTAGAGAAGAACGTTTTGATTTTTGTTTCGTGAACGATGGTAGTCAGGATAATACATCCGAGGTTTTACGGCGGGCCGTGGAGTTGGAACCGGGGCGTTTCTTGCTGGTAGACAACACGGACAACCGGGGAAAGGCGGAGGCCGTCAGGAGTGGGATGTTGTATGTCAGTTCCTTGAATCGTTACAATATCGTGGGGTATCTGGATGCCGATTTGGCCACGCCATTGGAGGACCTGTATCTGCTGGCAGAGGTGATGGACAGGAAACCGGAAGTGTGCATGACGATGGGGGCCCGTCTGAAACGCTTGGGGGCCAACGTGCAAAGGAAAGCGTATCGCCATTATTTGGGGCGGGGCTTTGCGACGTTAGTTTCGATGTTATATCAACTTCCCGTGTACGATTCTCAATGTGGGGCTAAGCTTTTGAAAAGTGAGTTAATACCTGTTGGATTTAGCGAGGAATTTCGTTCCGGTTGGCTTTTCGACGTGGAACTAATCTTACGAATCCGGGAAAAACACGCTGATTATGACCGGATTATTCATGAAGTTCCCTTGAATACATGGGTGGAGAAGGGGGACAGCCGTATCAAGTTCAAGCATTTGTTGAAGATGCCCAAGGAATTGTTTAATATTTATTGTCGATACATGGGGCGTGAATAAGGGAGCGTCTTCCGGGCTACTCTAAACTTAATATTTCGAATAAGTTACCGTCTACTCGCGTCGCAGTCTCGTTAGTAAGTTACCGATAAGTTACCGATAAGTTATCGAGCGGGAGTGGTAACTTGTCCCAAAGTTCGTGTCGATGAATGATTGGATTACGCCCGAGTCACAGGCGGAACTCCGGAGGGAGTGTCTGCCAGCGGGCTTGAATTCGTTTTTGTCTCTATTGTAGATATTCCGGATGTCGTTTCAACCACACGGCCGCATACGAGCAAGTGCCTTCCGGTTTGAGGTGATTGGCTTTCGCGTAGTCATAAGCGGCTTCCGTGAGTGCGCTAGCGATTCCTCTCCCTTCTAAAGCCGGGGGAACGAACGTGTGAATAATGTCAAGACTATTGTCCGTTAACTTGTATTCTGCATAAGCCGTCATGTTTTCCAACTCGATTTCGAAACGTTGCCGGGTAGGATAATGTGTCACTTTGTAATTCATAGTTTTTGTTTTTTGATGTAACGAAGATAAGCAATAAAATAATAATACAGAATACTCTTTTTGTTGAGGGAGGATTGTTATCAACAAAATGAGGGTGTGTCAAAAGGTGTTTTATCCTCAAAAAACTTCTCCGTCACTTCGTGCCACCTCCTCTATAAACAGAGGTTGTGCTGGTGACTTTTGTCGAAGACAGGGAGTATTTCAACTCTCCCTCTGCTAGGGAAAGCTAAAAGTTGAAAGTTAAAAACTAAAAGTTGAAAGTAGTAAATTTAGAAACGTTGATTTGTGGGTGAAAATCTAAAATCTACAATCATTGAATTTAAAATTAGTAAGGGGAGTACTCCGAAGGGGGGAGGGCGTTTGAAAAATGACTTTTGCCCCCCCCATTTTCTTCGTGTGATTTTACCTATTTTAATCGATTTACAGTTTTAACTGCTTCGTTAACTAAATGAACATTTTCGTTCGCTTGAATAATTTTGTTACATGCTTCGATAATTAGTTGTCGTTTCACGGAATGGGTATACCAACTTAGAGTTTCAACTGTCATGATTCTTAAATCAATATCTTGGGAATTATCTAAGGCAAATTCGATTAATACATCAACCATTCCTATGGAAGGATGATTACGTTGACGATTAATATCAAAACGTTTGTTTTTTGCGGAAGAATCTGAAGAACGGATCGTGTTGATAACCTCTGTTCTTGAATTTTGACCACGTTGTACCAAATTTAATGTCTCCTCAATGAATTTATCTTTGTTAATCCAGTGGTTATTTTCTGCGGCTTGGTGTTTAATTTCGTCAGCCAACAGAGCCATATTCATCATGCCAATAGCATCACGGGCTTGGTAGTTTACTCGACTGGAAAGGTTTTCATTTAGTAAAGCGTATGCTAAAGCCGGGATTAATTCATCTGCCCCAACGTATCCTATATATTGTACTGCAAAACGGCGTACGAGTTCATAACTGTCCGACACGGCAAGTTTCAAAACATCAATTAATTCGGGACTATTCATTTTGTACAATAACTTCATACATTCCATTCGGACAACTCCATACGGGGATGTTTCATAGGTATTTTTTAGTAACTGCGGTAATTTGTTAAATCTATTTTCATACAATTTCCGCAATGCCATACATTGGACATCTGCATTCGGGTATTTTAATAACTTATGCCATAGGGAAACTTTCTTTTGGTCAATGACAATTGTTTTGTTCATATCTAGAGAGGGATCTTCCGTGTTGGCAAAATGATAGGTCGGGTCTCCGATAATATGTGTTTCCAAGTAGTGCACGTG
>NZ_JBCOSQ010000067.1:10711-29032 GCF_040920905.1 Butyricimonas sp. RTP31003st1_G1_RTP31003_210430
CGTCTAGGTGGAAAGAACCATTAAAACAAGCATCAAACATAACAAAACGGGCATTGGGGCAGATACGATGAATATCATTTAGATAAATGTCTAGACTTGCATTAAATAATGAATCTTGCTTTATAACTTGGGGATCAAGTGCATCATCCATCCAAATCATCGGAACTCCTAGGGACGTGACAAAGTCCTGCTTGATTTTTTCCACGTCTTTTTTTCTTTCATATGCTGTGAGTACTTTGCTACGCAGATAACGTTTAATATTATCAATAGAAAGATTTACCCCGCTACCTTCCGGGTATCCGTTTAAATATTGTGCATCATCGGAACCATGATGATGAAATAAAATTACGTCAGCCGTTTTGCGTTGGGTTGCGGATAAGTAAGAATTTTTAGCAGGCCAATTAAAATCGTAGTCATAAAAACGAACATATTTACCACTTTGGAATAATCCTGGAATTTGTTCCTTTAAAGCTACTTGTTCTCCTGCCCAAGCATCTCTGGATTCCGAATTATAACCATGTCCCCGGGCGACGGTGAGGTCATCCAACGGATTCTCCTGTTTTTTTAATCGAACGACTTTTTTCAGGTAATTATTTAATACCGTGTATTTGTCTTTTCCTTCACGTGCCATCGGTTTGATTCGACCCGAATAAATATCCGATTCGATATACATGGTAGAATGAGGGTTCAAACTGTAATAAAAATATAGAGGTCTTAAAGAATCTTGTTTCAAAAAATCAAATTGCAAGTCGAAATCATCATAATAACGATCGGACGGGATACTGGATTGATGCCAAGGGCGTTTTTGATCCATTTTGAATGCTGATGTCAAGAATTGGGCATCCCTGATCATGGGAATCGGTATATCCCCGATAAAAACAGCACCTTCCAAAGGCATTTGATGATTGGTATGTAACTCTTTTAGTAGGTCCCGAATAACTTCAGGGCTTTGCCATTCATCTATCAAAATATAGGTTGCCAGACCATCTTGTTCGATAGCATCACGGTATGCTTCAATAGAAGATTTCGCATGCTCATAACTTTGCCTGTCAACGACAATAGCAAAAGAGGTTGGCGTTTTTACATTAGGACGGATCGTTTCCGGTTCTGCCCATGAAAACAAGGGGAGCAGAAAAAATAGGATAATTAATATTCTCATATCACTTTAATCGATTTATTGTTTGTTGTATTTCTAGTTGTAATTTCTCTGGCATCTTCTTCATGGCTATCATGTTTTCTAAAGCATGACGAATTTCATCTTTACGATAAGAGTAGTTAAACCAGCCTAAAGCCTCAGCCATGTTTATTCTGACATTAAGAGCTTGTTTTTCATTGTTTATAATAGATAAGTAAGTTTCAATATTGGCATGGCGAGGATAGTTTCTTACGTAACGTATCGTAGAAATCTGTTTTTCCTGAGGGGAGGAGATGTCTTGTAACATAGCCAGGGTCCGGATATTGTTTGTGCGATTCTTTTCTATTTGCTGTTGTAAACTTTTAATGGTTGCTTGTCTGGATAGAGATGTATCAGATTCTTTTGTTTGGTAACGAGTGATTTCTTTTTGAACTTCATCAAGAGGCAACAGAGGAATAGCTCCTTGCAAAGCATAATTTACCCGTTGAGCTTCCGGATAATTTAAAAATACATCTATGGCAGCTTCTGTCAGTTGGGGATCTCCACATTTTCCAACATAAGTGGCAGAATTTCTACGGATGAGTTCATAGGCATCATAAAGCCCCAAACGTATAGCCTCGGTAAAATCATGATTAGCGTAGCGACTCAATAATTTTAAGGCTTCCATGCGTAAGCTATTATAAGGAGATGTTTTGAAAATAGTCAATAAGCGTGAAGACATATTTTTGTTAACGTCATTTTCTACCAACATGCGCAAAGCTAAAGCTTGTACGTCGGCATTGGGAGAAGCCAGATAGTTTTCCCAAGTTTGAATATTATTCTTGTTGGTGACAATATCTATTCCTAACGTGTTGGAACTGATTGGAGAAAAATGAAAAGTAGGATCTCCGATGATGTGTCCTTCAAGAGTTGCCACTAATCGATTCCATTGCCCGATTCGTATCCCCTGAGAAAGTAATCCGATCATTTCTATTGTCCAGCGGTCTTGTAATACATTGCGTGTATTTCCTTGAGTTACGATTGTATTGCCATTGTTGAAAATGTAATATCCCGCAACATATCCTTCTTGATGAAAGGAACCATTATAGCAGGCGTCAAATACGACAAATCGGGGATATGTTTTCATCTCTTTTAAATCATGAAGAGTAATCCATGTCTTTTCTCTTTCCAACGAATCATTACGAGATATTTCTTCCATAGAAAAGTCATTGAAAAAATCCGGTCTTAAAGCATATTTTTTTATGAAATATGCTTTGATTTCTTCCGGAGAACCTTTTTTCTTTTCGATTTCTTGTTTTACGGTAGAATATAAAGATGATTTGATATAGTCCATATATCCTTGTAAACCGTTAGGGGCGGGAATGTCACAGATATACTGGCGTTCGGGAGAGCCATGTTCATGAAATAACATAATGTCCACCTCATCTCTTTGAAGTTCATCGAAGAGACGATATTTCATGTAGTCTTCCATACGATAATTTAAAAATCTGGCATCTTGAGAATTTTTCCAAGCAAGTGGAAAGCTTTCTGTTAAAGCCAAGCGTTCATCCATCCATGCGATCAGACAGTCAGAGTTATATCCGCTTCCGGTAAAAGATACGAAACAATCTAGTTTATTGGATTTCTTTTTCTCTCTAACAACTTTTTCTAAGTACTCGCTAATTGCTTCGTATTTATCCCCACCTTTTTCTGTTGGGTATTTTATTCGTCCGGAATAGAACGTGGGATTTAAGTTTTGAGGACTGTCTTCACGTAATTTGTAATAAAAATGTAATGGGTTTACGGAATCTTGCCGGATAAAATCAAAAGTTAAGTGCAGATCGTCATAAAAACGGTCAGAAGGCACGGAAGATTCCGGGAAAGGGAATGTTTCTTCATTCATTTTAAAAGCGGTTGTCAAATGTTGGGCATTACGAATGAGAGCCACGGGAATGTCTCCGATAAACACGACACCTTCTAATGACGGTTGGCGTTTATAAATTTTTATGATCTCGGCTTTTACTTGATTCGGATTTTTCCATGTTCCGCTTACGATATAAACAGACAATCCTTCAGCTTCTAATGCATCCCGGTAATTTTCAATGGATGCTTTGGTTTTTTCCAAGGTAATTTCGTCTACGATAATGGCGAATGCTGTTGGATGTTGTTGTTGAGGTTTTTGGATTTTTACTTTTCCTGATACAGGAAAGATTAAAATCACAAGACTTAAAATCAAAATGATTCGTCTCATATCTATCTATTTTTTATTTGTTCTGTTAATCGATAATAAGTTCTTTCAGCTTCTTGTCTGATTCTCGTGTCTTGTTTCATATCTTGCATAAGTTCTTTACATACCTCAACGATAGCACCTTTTTGTTCAGATAGGGAGAACCATGCTAATGATTCAAGTAATCCTTGACGGATTGTTGGTGATGCGTTTACATCTCTGACAATGGATAAATAAACAGGAATACCAGGATGATAGTTTGCATTTTTCAAATAACGAATCTCTGACATTTTTCTGTTTTCTGAAATGTCTGGTTTCAACATATCCTGAGTAGCTTTATATTGGCGTTCGTTTTTGAGAAGAGTTTCAAGTTTTTCCAGTATTCTCTGTTTATTAAGAATAGAAGAACGAGCTAAAATTTTTTCTGCTTCAGCTTTTACGTCTTCCCAACGGTAAAGGCTTAGACTCATCTGGGTATTGAACACGACTCGTTCGGAAAAGTAATCATTAATATAACTTTTAATAATATAAGGTAAAAATTCCAAGGAACCGACACGACCCATTCGATGGATAGCTATGCGTCGGATAAATTCGTAACAATCTGTTGTAGCTTGTTTTAAAACTTCCCGGAAATTTTCATCATTGATTTCTTCCAATAGGGTCATACAATTATAGCGAACCACTGCATAGGGTGAATTTTCAAAGTAATACCGTAACGTGTCTGAGATACCCGGATATTCAGCATGGTATAGTTTTATTAAAGAAATATTTTGTATGTCGGCATACGAAGTGTTTTTCAATAAGGAATACCAAAAATCCGGAGTTTGGGGGACTCCTAACCATTCATTACAACGTATGGAATCAACAGGAGATTTAAAATAAAAAGTAGGATCTCCAAGAATATGAGATTCTAAAATATTGGTGTAACGAGCCCAGAAACCCAAGCGAGCTCCTAATCCCAATAAACCAAAAAGGTCATTGGCAGATTTGTCTTGAAGAACATTTACAGAATTACCGAAAGCAACGACACATTTTCCGGGAGAGAAAATATAACGTCCGGCTATGTAGTCGTTTTCTCTGAAGTCTCCATTATAACAAGCGTCGAAAATGACAAAACGAGCGTTGGGAGCGATGGGAAAAATATCTTCTAAGATGATACCCATGTGTACATCGGTCAAGGAATCCTTAACAATTTGCTCCGGGGCATTAACACCTTTCCACCAACTCGTATCCACTTGAAATTGTTCTGACCACTTTTCCAATTGGTCTTGGTAATTTTTATCATTTCGGACATCTTGACGTAATTTTATCCGGACTTCCCGTTTTAATATTTCCATATGTTGCTCATAATCATGTGTGGAGGGTGTTGCAGATAGATATTGTCTGTCTGGAGTGCCATGTTCGTGAAAGATCATCATGTCCAGATCTTTTTGTTTGAGCGTACTAATCAGTTCATCTTTTGGATAATCCCACATACTATAACGCATGAAACGAGCGTTGTTCATTTTGTTGAATACACCGGGAATTTGTTCTCGTAAAGTTTGTTGTTCTGCACGCCAAGCTGTCAAAGAGTTCGAGTATGAACCATGTCCGGTGTAAGATACAAATCGGTCCAATAGATTTGCCTCCTGATGAGCAGCAACCGCTTTTGTCAGATAATCACGGATTTGCTGGTAAGGGTCAAGTTCTGAGGTGATAATTGGTTTTATACGTCCTGTGTAAATATCGCAACGTATTCTTTGTGGAGAAAGTGCGGATAGGTCATAATAGAACATTTGGGAATTTAAACTGTCCTGTTGTAGAAAATCGAATTTCAAATCGAAATCATCATAGAAACGATCGGAAGGAACGGAGGACTCCCGCATAGGGTATCTGGATTCGACCATTTTGAAAGCAGAAGTCATGTGTTGTGCTTTACGAATCATCGGGATTGGAATTTCTCCGATAAAGACAGCTCCTTCTAATTGTTGCTCTTGGTATAATTTGAACAGGATCTCACGAATTTGTTCCGGTTTTTTCCAATCATCAGCAAAAATATAAGTTCTTAATTGTTCTTGTTCCAATACATCTCGGTAGTGTAAAATTTCAGGTTGGCACTTTTGCCAAGTCTTTTGATCTGTGATAATGGCGAAACTTGTACTTCCCTTAGAGGATGTAGGGGCAATAATTGTTTGTGCTTGGGATAAAGTTACTGCTGTTAAAGCAATAATTACATTGATTAGTTTACAATAAATAATTCTTTTCATTTGAGTTCATCCTAATTGTTTTTGTCTATTTGTCTGTTTTTGTGAAAAATCCTTCCGATGTTCCGTATTACAGAAATGAACATCGGAAGGTATGTCTTAGAAAAAATGAAATCGGTTTTTATGTTTCCGGTATAGAAATATCTTGTCTTTTAAAAATTACATCCGATACTGAATTGCATGATCTTTTTATCTTTGAAATCATTATTCGATGTGTTTAAATATCTAAATTCTGCTTTCCCGAAAAGATTGGCCCTTTTATTCTCTTTTACTTTTTGAGAATATACCAGTGTCATGGCTCCATCTATATAGTCGGAGGTAAGGTAACTAAAGTCTTGATTCATGAAACGGGTTACCATAGGACTGTCCGGATTTTGTCCGTTATAATCATATATTCCGCTAAGATTATTATTATACCAACATTCTATTCCGATTAATAGATGTTTTGTCAGTTTTTCTGATAGGCGGGTATTGTATTTACCCTGTAATCCGAATTTCAGATTTTCCCACTCCCGGCGGGATTCTGGTAATATGTATTTTTCCTTGTTATTCTCATAGTTTACCTTCAATCCGATCTTCCAAAGATAGGCTTCTTTCCAGTTCTTCAGTAAATCATAAGAAAAACTAAGGGCATCCGTTTGGTAAGTAGAACGAACAGATTTATACCATGTAACATATCCGGCTTCATCCTCCGTACTATTGTAGGTTTGTATATATTCTATACCGTCAACATCTTTTCGTTGGTAGTTTATCTGGATCAATGAAGTATATCTTTCCGTATAGTTAAAATACATTTCCAAATTAGCTTTTACACGTTGATCCTCTATTGTCCCGTTACTTTGAACGTTTGTAAAGGATATTTCTGCATCCTCGACTCTTTTTGAATAACTGCCTGAAAACATTAAATTTATACTACCTTGGTAATTATACTGGAAAGCTCCTCCGATACTATTTCCGTTATAGTTCGTTGTTCTTCCCGATCCCAATTTCTCCACGCTAGTTCCTAATCCGTACATGTACCAATAATGTTGATCGACATAGATATTCACGTTGTCCATTTCGCTATCTTCTCGTATGTTGTAATATTCAAAATTGAATCCTAAATGATGTTTATCGGAAAAAGAAAAAACAACACCCGGTTGTATCATAAACGTGTAGAACCTACTTTCAACACGAGGATCTACTTGTTTGGCTCCAATAGAAGTTTGGTATTTACCGCCTAATCCAAAAGAAATAAGATTCCAATATTGTGGAGTTGACACCTTCCATTTCAGAACATAGTGCTGATTATTCCAGTCACTTACGTTTGTATCTCCTACCATATAGGGCATATCTCGGAATGGGTCTATAATAGAGGCATTGTATAGGACGTCTTTCAATTTATCTCGGGAATAATCAAAACTTCCCCAGGCGTAGAACTTATTGTTAACAGCACCGCCTCCTTCCGTGTTAAAGGTAAAACTATTGCCGGATTCTCCCGCTTGAGGACGGCAGAAATTCCCATCATAAAACTGATAACCGAATTTAGCGTCTGCGTACTTTTTGTGATTCTCAAGCATAGAACCTGCTGCGTTAGAGGTGTGATGCCACAACCTGAACATGGTGAATTTTTCCAGAGCTGCGGGAGTGTTGTCAACCTCGTTTTGCTCTTGTGCGTTCACCATGAATGGTATGAATATAAAGCCTAGAACAATTGTTAACTCTTTATATATGTTCTTCATAATATATCTTTTTTCATTAAATTATTTCAATGTATGATTCCAAGAGGGCATCTTCGTGTTATATTTTCTGAAAACTGGGGTTACACCCATATCAAAATCATCCGTACTATTGTTGGTATCCATGAAAATAGGATCTCCATTATCCCGTGTAGATTCCACTTTTCTGTGAATTCCTAGGGACACGTAGGTATCGCCCACGTAGGCTAATCCAGCATCAAGCACGGCGGGAACTCGTTTGCCGGTAATACTGTTGATATTTGCTCCTGTTTCTACAACATCCAATAACCATTTACGCGGTACTTTAGCGTGTAACGTTCTATTTGTACTTCCTAAATCTGTTGTTTGCATGGTTAAGTCATTGACCGGATCGTAGGATTCTCCTTCCGGTATTTTGAAAATAGCAATGGCTGGTCCGAAGACGGACCATAGAACTTGCGGCATCGTGTATAGTTTCTTACCGTTATAAAATACAATTTCCATATCATAAGCCGGTTGGTCTGGAAAATTGGCATTATTACAATTGAACTCAAATTCGGCACTACTGCAATCTACGGGGGAATTTGGATTGTACGTAGCCAAACGATGGTTGGCAGCAAATTGGGCAACCACGCAGGATTCTCCGGCTTTTAGCGGATAATCGGTTCCATTGCCCGGAAATTTCCATATTTGTTGAGCATACACATACTGATCGCCATCCTCGGAAGGCCAAACCGTACTGTTGGTACTGCTGGCTGTTGTTGGATACAAATAAGCAATATATATGTCATCCATATAAAATGTTTCCGATTCCGTGTTATTGTAAAATTCGTAGAATTGATCTCTAAAATAATTTGTATTATTCAACGTCTTTGATCCACAATAATACATTTGGATGATTTTCATTTTTCCGGCTACAAGTCCACTAATATCTATCTCTATCGTGGAACTGGCTACAAGAGGTTCATTTACTTTATTACCTTTAAAAAAGTATTCGTCATTGTTATCATCTTGTGCTTTTCCGGAGATCGTGATAGAGTAAATTCCAGGGATGACGCTGTCTACAACTAATGTTTTTCCGGGTTCGTAAGAAATTTCTTTTTCAATACTGATACCTTCGGAAAAGTTTTCGAGTTTGACAGTTAATTCGTTTGGAATAGGGGTTTGGTCATCTGTTTCGGTCATTCGGGGTTGTACGGATATTGTCAAAGGAGTCATCTTTTTTGCTTCTCCGGCTTTGTTGAATTGATCCGTACAGGACGAGTGTCCTAAGAGTAGGATAAAAAGACCTATAATATTGATACTTAAAATATTCTTCATAATTTACCTGTTTAATAATAACGAAAGTTCTAAACCAAAGAATAAATCTTCATTCCGTTTCAGATAGCTGTTCTGGGCTCTTTTCTGTTTATAAATCGGATGACTGCGAAACATATTGTTTGCAAAGAAGGATACACGCATGTAGTCTCCTAATTCTTTCGTCACGTTTATATTCATGCATAATAACGGAGGCATACTTTCTTTGATATAATGAGTCGTGTTCACAGTACGTTTAATATTCGTGTAATCCTCTTCAGACATATAATTTTCTTCTCCCACTTTATCCACGTCGAAGTCGTACATTTTACCGTCATATTTTGAAATGTATTTTACTGGGATTGAATCATTCTTTATTTTGTACCAGTTTTTATCGAACCATGTTACCTGTGCAGTCAATGTGGCAACAAGACCGATAGAAGGAATGTTGTGAGTTGCTCTGAACGTGGTTAACAAACGTTCTTTAAGGAACTTCTCCATTCCTTTTTCATATACTCCGACATGAGTCCGTTTGGCAGGATCGGAAGGGGTTGGGAAATAATAAGTGTAGTCATTATTATATGTTTCCGTGCGAATATATGACCCGTTGACAGAGAATGCTGTCCGGATTGCGTCGATACGATTGACTTGCATTTCCAATTCTACTCCTTTGGAATTAATGGTAATATTGTTTTTAGGAGTATTATAACATAATAATACCGGATATTCATTTGTCAGTTTCAACGTTGGGAAAGAGACCCCGTCTGCCGGTAGATCACCGGATTGTTCGTATACTTTATATGTCATAGGTTTGAACGCATCCGTTAGTGAATACCCATTTTTCATTTTTTCTTCAAATGCGGTAACGTCCATGTGTAATTTACCCAGATTTAATCTGAATCCGATTTCAGTCTTTTGGTTTTTGGCTAATTTCAAGTCCGGATTTTCTGTGTCAACGGCGTATGTCGTGGTTAACAACAGGCGTTGTGCTTCTGGAATAGATTCCATTGCCATACTGTTGTAATGAACAAATTCAAAATAAGCTGTTTCGGGGTGTAAATATAAAAGGGAAGGTGTTTTAGCTGCAATTCCAAAACCTCCTTTAATTGAGAATTTGTCAGGAATAATTTCCAAGGAAGCGTTAATACGAGGGGCAAGAATGTCGTTAAAATCAAATATTTTGTCATAACGTAATCCTACTGAAACATCTAGGTTCCTTTTTCCGCCGATTAACCAATTGAAGTTTTCTTGTACAAATACCCCCAGTTGGTTGATAAAGGGTACTTCCTTGTATGAACGGGCTCGGAATGTTGAGTTCAGTGCTGATAAGTTTCGATAGGGGGGAGTGTTCGGATCGAACACTAATCCTTTACCACGATTTCCGTCACTTCGAAAATCAATTCCGGTAATAATCCGGTTACTTATCGGTCCTGAAATTTTAATCAGGTTTGCGGATAATTTAGCAAATACATTGATTTCCCGTCCTTCTATGGAATAACTGGTTAAATAACTGTCCGGGAGGTAAATCGTGTAATTAGAAGCATCATTATCAGAAAAGTTGGTGATTTTGTTACCGTTCTCATCATACACGTCTACACCCGGTTTATTAGATAAAGTTGTTCCGTCCGTTTTTGTCATTGAGAAAGATGCGTTTGCGCTAGAACGCATTTGTTGATGGTGGCTGTTCTTGGCAACATAAGAAGCCGACAACGTGTAACGGATGTTTTTTAACCACCCAAAATCTGTGTTTAAAATACCGTTTGTGTTGAATGTGATTCCTTTTGTTGTTCCGTTTTCTTTGATTTGCTGTACCTCTTCATCCGGGTTTTTGTCCCGACGATTGTCCCCGTAAGTAAAATCCAGTGAAGTATTGGAACGTAATTTTTTATTCCAGAATGAATTGGAGTATAGTAAACGAGCTGTAGCACGTTGGTAGTATATATAAGATTGAGTGATATCTTTTACACTATAAGCATAATCTCCACTAATATGTAAAGAACCTCTTTCTTTTCCTAGGTTCAGCCCTTTACTGGCTGTAAATAAGTACACGTTGGGATTTGTCCTGAAATTAATCCTCAAAGGTTCAATTCCTGCCTTTGTATTGATAATTACGGCTCCGGATGTTAAGTCTCCGTATTCTGCGGAGGGGATACCCCGGATAACTTCGATGGATTCAATATTATCAGCGGAAACATTTCTTAAATCGATACTATTAGCTGGAGCTGCACTACCTCCAACGGAGGATTCACCGGAGGTGAAGGAAGTACTTAAGGCTTGTAAATTTGCATTATTCGATATGGGCGCTCCATCTTTATAAACTGCCGATCCGAAACTGTTCATGGAGATTGCTGCTGACATCTGGTCTCCGGAGGGTAAGGTTAAGAATCGAAGATTTAAAGAAAGAGCATTTTGCAGGGTTTGGTTTTCAACGAGCTGTCCTGGTATGAGGGCTAGGACATCTGCTAAAGAGGTGGCTTGCATGTGATCCATGGCAATGCGTGAGATTTTGGAAGAAGTTGACGTCCCTGCTCTGTTATTTTGTGCTGTAACAACGACTTCATTTAATCGGAAATTGGATTTTTCCATGAATAGTTTTAGGTCAACTGTTTCTTTGTCTCCTAGAACAATTGTCATTTTTATTGGTTCATATCCGAGTGAAGTCACTTCTATTTTGTAAGTACCGGCATCTAGTTTATTCATGATAAATGTTCCGTCCATTTTGGTGACGGTGCCGATTCCTAGTTCCGGGAAAAATATAGAAGCTAACGGAATAGGAGTTTTGGGGGACGATTTTTCAAATATACGTCCAGTAATGGTATATTCCTTTTTGGAGTCTGTTTCAGCTTGAACTGTGACAGACAACACGCACAATAATATCACAATTGTCATCATTTTAAACATGATTATTGTGATACATTTCTTTGTAAAACATGAGATTTTCCTCATTTTTCCTGTTTTTAATTAATAATTAAATAACACCAAATAGGGAAGAGAACGAAGTGAATGTTTTAAGATCTTTGCTATTAAAAAAGGATCGATTTTTGATCTTACCCCAACAAGCTTTTTTTTCTTAGACATATTCATTTGTTATGCTCATCCTCAGATAATTAAAAAAATGTACTTTCTCTTTTTTTAAGCACTTATTAATCGATCAAATAATGATCTTGTTTTTCTGTTTATTTAATGCAAAATTATATTACAAGAAATATTCTGACAATCCCTATTTTAGGGGATATTGTTTAAGTTTTACATTGGAATGATACCGGTTTTTTATTATTTATTTTGTATATAATCCAAGCAAATTTGGATGATTATATTAGAAATATCTGAGAATTATATTGATGTAGAGAATATCTTCTTTATATTTGGAGAAGATAAAATACTAATTTAAGTCTATAAATCATGATAGAGGCACCTGAAGCGCTTTGTTTGTCGGAACAGTTGAACGGGGTTATCAAAGGAAAGGTCGTAACGGATGTTATACCTTGCTACACCCCGCATAAATTTGCCTTTTTCAACGGGGACCCGGAAAAATACCCGGGGATGTTACTTGGTAAAATGGTGGACGGGGCTTGTGCTTACGGGGGAATGGTGCAAATAAACGTGGGGGATGCCAAGGTGGTGTTTAGCGACGGGGTAAACCTCCGTTATTACGAACCTGAGGCGAAGTTACCGAACAAGCACCAGTTACTGATCGGGTTTGAAGATCAGAGTTGCATAATCGTTTCCGTGAGGATGTACGGTGCTGTATGGTGTTTTGTGGGGGATTCTTTCGAGGGTGGTTTGGTGTCATATTACGGGGGGGCAAAAAATAAACCGCAGGTGTTGTCGGATGCTTTTGACAAGGCGTATTTCATGTCCCTGATTAATGACGAAGGGGTACAGAAAAAGAGTGCCAAGGCGTTTCTTGCCACGGATCAGATGATTCCCGGTTTGGGAAATGGCGTGTTGCAAGATATTCTGTATCTGGCTCGGGTACATCCGAAGACGAAGATTGCGGTTCTTTCGCAGGCGAAAAGGGAAGAGCTTTTCGGGTGTGTGAAGAAGGTTTTGCGGGAGATATACCGACTGGGAGGACGTTGTTCCGAGAAGGATTTGTTTGATCAGAAAGGGGGATACGTTCCTTACTTGTCTAAGGATACAGTGGGGAGTCATTGCGTGTACTGCGGGGATTATATATTAAAAGAGAATTATTTGGGGGGTAGTATTTACTATTGCAACACTTGTCAGCAAGAAGAAAGATAGAATAAAAAATCCCGGAGTTTAATCCGGGATTTTTTGATATTATCTGTTATGATCTTTTAATATCACGTCGTGGGCACCGCCTTCCACGATACTGGTTGAAGAAACCAGGGTGATTTTAGCATTCTTTTGTAATTCAAAGATAGATGTTGCTCCGCAGCTACACATCGTGGAGCGGATTTTACCGATGGTTACATCCAAGTTGTCTTTTAATTTTCCGGCGTATGGAACGTAGCTATCCACGCCTTCCTCGAATTTGAGGGATTCACTGCCGCCCATGTCATAACGTTGCCAGTTGTGGGCGCGGTTAGAACCTTCTCCCCAGTACTCTTTCACGTAGGAGTTATTCACCATTAGTTTTTTGGTGGGGGATTCATCGAATCGGGCGAAATAACGTCCCATCATCAAGAAATCGGCACCCATGGCAAGAGCCAACACCATGTGGTAGTCATGTACGAGACCGCCATCACTACAAATCGGCACGTAGATACCGGTATCCTCGAAGTATTTATCGCGGGCTTTGGCCACGTCAATCACGGCTGTAGCCTGTCCGCGGCCGATACCTTTCTGCTCGCGGGTGATACAGATGGAACCTCCACCGATACCCACTTTGATAAAGTCAGCCCCGGCTTCCACCAGATAACGGAATCCGGCCTGATCTACCACGTTTCCGGCACCAACGAGTACTTTGCCGTTGTATTCTTGTTTAATCCATTGTAATGTTTCTTTTTGCCATTCGGAGAAACCGTCAGATGAATCGATACATAAAACGTCCACCCCGGCTTCTACTAACGCGGGAACACGTTCTTTGTAATCACGGGAGTTAATCCCGGCACCTACCAGTAATTTCTTGTCCGTGGTGTTTAATAATTCATTCGGGTTATCTTTGTGGCTATCATAGTCCTTGCGGAACACGAAGTAAGCAAGGTTTTGATCTTTATCGATGATCGGTAAGGTGTTCAGTTTATGATCCCAGATGATTTGGTTTGCCTCGCTGAGGGTCATCCCGATTTCTCCAACGGTTAATTTGGAAAAGGGAGTCATGAATTCTTTCACTTTTCTGTCTTTCGGGTCTTTTTCTCCCCGGTAATCCCGGCTGGTAACAATACCCAGCAATTTGCCATTCGGGGTCCCGTCATGGGTAACCCCCATCGTGGTATGTCCCGTACGTTTCACCAAAGCAAGCACGTCTGCCAACGTGGCTTCCGGGGTGATGTTGGAATCACTGGTAACGAACCCGGCCTTGAATTTCTTTACCTTGCGAACCATTTCTGCCTGTGATTCGATAGGTTGTGAACCGAAGATAAATGACAATCCCCCGTTCCGGGCAAGTGCAATTGCCAATCCTGAATCGGAAACGGACTGCATAATCGCAGAAACAAACGGGATGTTCAGTTCAATGGCTGATTTCTCGCCTTTTTTATACTTCACCAAGGGCGTTTTCAATGAAACGTTGGTTGGGATACACTGTTTCGTGGTCAGACCGGGAATAAGCAGATATTCTCCGAAAGTTCTTGATACATCGTCCAAATAGATTGCCATAGAATTTATCTTTATGCGGTTTGATTAAAAATTGGGCAAAGATAGTCAATTCTTCGAGATATTTTACCGATTGACGTGAAAATATTCATGTCATTATTGAGTGAAATGGGAGGATTAATAACTTTTGATATGTTCTTGGCAGAGGGAAAGGTAAGAGAAGGATGTGGGAGGGGTAGCAAGTATCCTATGTCAAAGAATGGAAAATAAAATGTATTTTTGTCCTTGATGAATTATATAGAATGGAACATAGATCCCGTTGCGTTTTGGGTAGGAGGAATCCCTGTCATGTATTACAGTTTGCTGTTGATTGCGGGGACCGTGGCGTCCGTATGGATACTGAAACGTGTTTACTGGGAAAACGGGATACCGTGGGAGCATCTCCAGATACTCGTGATGCTGAGTATTGCCGGCTTGTTTCTAGGGGCGCGTTTGGGCCATTGCCTGATTTACGAGTATGCGTATTATTTCGCACATCCATTGGAAATTTTGCTCCCGGTACGGGTTAAGTCGGATGGAAGTGTTATTTTTTCCGGTTATCAGGGGATGGCCAGTCATGGAGGGCTTGTCGGGTGGATGATTGCCATGGTGATTTATTCCCGGATTACGGGTGAGAACGTGTTACGGACACTTGACACGATTGCTCTCGTTTTACCTTTAGCGGCGGGGTGTATTCGTTTGGGAAACTTGGCCAATTCCGAGATTATCGGAATCGAAACCAACGTGCCATGGGCCTTTGTTTTCGAACAGATTGATTCGGTACCCCGTCATCCGGCTCAAATTTATGAAGCCTTGGCCTATTTCTTTATTTTCGGGATAAATTTGTTGCTTTACCGACGAATCGGGTTGAAGTGTTATCGGGGAGTACTTTTAGGGAATACCCTTGTCTGGGTTTTCGTGGCTCGTTTTTTGATTGAATTTGTCAAGGAAAGGCAGGTACCTTTCGAGGATCAAATGACCTTGGACGTGGGACAGGTGTTGAGTATTCCGTTTATCTTATTGGGTATATTCCTGTTGATTCGCGGGTTTAAGTGTAAAAAGAATACGACACGGTGATTCATGTAACGTGTGTAAATCGTGTTTTGTTCCTGTGAAAGAAATGTTTATTGGGAGTTGTTATTAGATATGGCTATTATTATATGATCATACTGTTATTATAAATGTAACCAAATCATTCTATATACTAATAAATGTCTATTTTTTGTTATTGTGATAGGAGGGGAATAGGGGAGGAATAGGAGCGGAATGGGAGCGGCTCGCAATATGGTTCGTGTATGATTGAAATTTAGTAATGATAATTTACATGAATTTGTGAAAATTTAGGATTGAACTCGACTGAAGTTATCTTACTATGATGGTCTACCCCCTTCAAGGGGCTTTCCTAAAAGTCATTTTATTTCAAAAACTCCTCCGTCACTTCGTGCCACCTCCTCTATAAACAGAGGAGGAGCTGGTGAATCTTTCCGAAGACAGGGCACATTTCAGCTCTCCCTCTGTTTATAGAGGGAGTACGGCGAAGCCGGGAGGGAGTTGGGAAAATGACTTTTAGGACACCCCAGCTAATTTCCAAATGGTTACCGCTTTTAATAAGCTAACCGTACGTTATCTACCCAAAGTTTATTTCCCACGGTTCCAATGTAAGCCTCCCCGTAACTAGAGGATACACGCAGGAACAAATGGGTGGGTTTGTCGTCCGTATCTCCCCAACCTACTTCTTCCACGGGTACGGATTTACCTTTGCTGTTGATACAGTATAGAGATTGTTCTTTGGGGATTAATTGCATATAGGATTTACTACCGGGCTGATTTGCCGGGTCCCCGTAAAGAATATTCAATCTGTGGTTGTTTTTCCAGTCGGGAGTGTTTTCGGAAAGGCGTTCTATGGCTGTACCGATCCGTTTGGCATACACGTTGCCATTCTCGTCCTCCCAGCGTTTTTGAAGGATCACGTATACTTCGGCGGAATCCCGGCCTGCCACGTCAACAATTTTGCTAAAACCGGTTGCTTTGATCCGGTGATCTGTTCCCGGGGTTTCCATTTTGTAGTCAAATACAACTGCGTTCGGGGTTTCCGTGAAAGGAATTCCGGCGTTCAGTTTACTTTGCGGGTTCTTCGTGTCCTTAATCGGTTCGTGCATCTGTCCCAGGTAAATTGTACCCGGTACAAGTACGGTGATGTTCACGATACCCAGTACTTTACATTTCTCCATGAGCGTTTCGACACGTACACAATAGCCGTCATCTCTTTTCTCCGGGAAAACAGAGATACTGCATTTCGTGACTCCACTGACTTTTGCCATGACGTTAGAAGTTCTCCACGGGGAAACCGTGGAACTGATATAGGGTTTGTCTCCTCGAATCGTGTCTACCGGGGCAACCTCGTAAAGGGTTTTCGTGTTACCACCAATGACAAATGATTCATCAATGATGCGTACCATCCAGCTATTGAAGTCCCCGAATGGGATTAATTTTTCATTTTCTTTTTCTGTCGTTTGTGCCATGGATAGAACGCTTGTTCCCAGAATAATTCCTAGGCATAGCGTTTTTATAGTATTACGTGTAAATTGTTTCATATCAATTGATTTTCTTCTGTCTTGAATACTTTTATTACGATAAAATGACTTTAAGGTTTTATGCAAGAAACATGCCAGTGTTAATAATCGTGTTGAATAATGTAAATAATGTTGCTAACGTGTTTATTCTTAATGTGAAAATGAGAATGTTAAATAATAAAGAGTATCTTTGACTGTCTTAAATACTTTTATATATGATGATGAAAAAATTAAACATTGGGAATCTCTCAATCTCAGTTCCCATTGTACAAGGTGGTATGGGTGTTGGTATATCACTTTCCGGATTGGCGTCTGCGGTGGCAAATGAGGGAGGAGTTGGTGTGATTTCCAGTGCCGGATTAGGTTTGTTATATCGGAATTTATCCAAAGATTATATTCAGGCTAGTATCATGGGTTTGAAGGAAGAACTTCGTAAAGCTCGTGAGAAAACAAAGGGTGTGATTGGCGTGAATGTTATGGTTGCCATGTCTAATTTCGCGGATATGGTGAAGACCGCGATTGCTGAGAAAGCGGATATTATTTTCTCCGGAGCGGGATTGCCGTTGAATTTGCCGAGTTTCTTGCAAAAGGATAGCGTGACCAAGTTGGTTCCGATCGTTTCTTCTGCGCGTGCAGCAAGAGTTATTGCCGAGAAGTGGCATAATTTGTATAATTACCTGCCGGATGCGTTTGTCGTGGAAGGACCGAAAGCGGGGGGACACCTCGGGTTCAAAGATGAACAAATCAATGACGAGCATTTTTCGTTGGAACATATTTTGCCGGAAGTGATTGACGAGGTGAAGGATATTGAAACGCATTACGGGAAAAATATTCCGGTGATCGTGGCTGGAGGAATCTACACGGGTGAAGATATTAAACGTTTTATGGATATGGGAGCGTCTGGGGTACAGATGGGTACTCGTTTCGTGACCACGGAAGAGTGTGATGCGTCTGATGTTTTCAAACAGACTTACATCGAGGCGAAACAGGAGGATATACAGATTATCAAAAGTCCGGTGGGAATGCCGGGACGGGCGATATTCAGCAAGTTCATCCAGAAGGTGAAGGAAGGACAGAAACAGCCTAAAACGTGTATGTGCAAGTGTATCAAAACGTGTGATATAAGCAAGAGTCCTTATTGTATCATTGCGGCTTTGTACAACGCTTTCAAGGGAAATATGGATAACGGTTACGCTTTTGCCGGGGCGAATGCTTTTCGGGCCACGAAGATTGTTTCCGTGAAAGAGACTTTCCGTTCTTTATTGGACGAGTTTAATCGTGCTATCAATAAATAATATAATCGGGAGTGTCAAAGAACTTTTGACACTCCCGATTAAGTAATGTGGCCAAAAATAGTTGGTAACATTTTTCCAATTAAAGCTTATCTTTGAATAGTAAAGTCGAAGAGGAA